>NZ_VAJL01000001.1:4185000-4485000 GCF_006175945.1 Chryseobacterium mulctrae
GCATTATCAAAATTTTTCTGAGCCTCCGGAGATTTAGTTTCTTTACGATCCCGCTGCAGCTTTAAAATTTCATCATCAGTTTTCTTGATCTGATTTTTAATTTCAGTATTTTGCTGGCCGATTTCAGATTTTCTATTTTCGTAATCCTGGATTTCGAGATCCCATTCCTTCTGTTTGCTTTCCTGAAGTATTTTAAATTCTTCGTCTTTCTTGGATCGCTCCAGCTCTAGAAATTTTTTGTCTGAATCAGCTTTTGCTTCCAGAGATTTGTTGTAAGCTTCACGGGCTTTTTCCAGATCATCATTCTTCTTTTTCTCAACTCCTGCAGTCTTGTCTTTCTTCGCATCCGGAACAACTATATTTTTTGGAACAACAACATTATCAGTGGGGGTATCATAAGTTGATAATTTTGTTATTTCATCACTAAGTTCACCAGCTTCATCGTTCAGGCTTTGAATCGCTTTATTTCTTTTTTCATAAATATATCCGTAAGTATCCATCATACTTTTGGCATAATCATCTCCATATTTTTTTCTCCAGGTATTAAATTGCTTTATTTGATTTTTATCAAGATTTTTCAACTCAGAAGGAGAAAGAAACGACATATTCCTATCGATCCAATCGCCGCCATCCTTCGCAAAATCTTTAATATCCTGATCTTCCAAATCGATTTTTTTCTCCGAAACTTCATCAAGTTTTTTGTTCAAAACTTTGATTCTTGAGTTACGTAGGAGCGCATCTGAATAGGCTTTAACAGCGTTGGTTGCTTCCTGAGTCTTTATGTTTTCAAGAGTTAGATTGCCCAGGTACTGAGGACTTAATTCGTTAAGTTTTTTGATTGCAGCACTTCGTTTCTCTTTTGAAACATTATCATCCTGAGCAACTTTTAAAAGTTGATTTAATTCATTTTTTTGCGAGACAATTCCCTTTTCAGATTCTTTATTTATTGCGTTGAGCTTTTTTTGTTTTTCAGCAGCTTCATCAATTGAATCTGAAAACATAACCATAGCAGTTACAACAGCTGTGATGACTGCGATTAAAACTCCTATAAGGTTAGCTTTTGTCGCAATATTAAACGCTCGCATCGCAACTGTAGCACGAACGGTATTTCCGGTTAATAGGGCTTTTGCGGCTGCATATAATAATGTGGCAGCTCGAGCGGTAGTATCCCAGAATACTTTTGCTTTTTGGACCAGATTATATACTAGAGTTTCACGAGTTGCATTTTTAGTTGTTAGAACCAAAATTAAAAGTGCAGCATTGTATCCAATTACAGCAGAAACAGCTACTATAAAAAGTTTGTAAAGAGCAGATAACCTCTCTTTGAAAATAATAATTCCGTCACCGGATTCATCAGTAACACCAGTTAACCAACCAACAGCCTGGATAAGACTTTCGAACCTATTAATGATGTTCGTAGACGTAAACATGTCTCCGAAAGCATTCTTTATTTTTTCAAGAATGGCTGGAGCGTTATTGTTTTTTTTGTTGAATTCATCGGTTAAAGACGTCATTTTATCCATCTCTTCACCGGCAGTTTGCATCGATCTTCTAAAGTCGTCAGTTCTATTCGCAGCAGCACCGATCACTTTCTGAACTTCCAGTGAGTTCAATTTTAGACTTTCAAAGATTTTAGAGGTCTCAGTTCCTGATACACCCTTCATTCCGGAGGCGAATCTTAAGAAGAATTCTTCCGGCTTTGTATTTAATAATTTTTCAGCTTCAGCAACTGACATCTGCATAGAAATAGCAAAACCTTCAATATTTCCTCCGGCTGTAGATAGAAAATTTGAGATACCTGAAGATGCAATCTGAGCATCGATTCCGGATTCTTCAAAAGCAGCTCCAAGACCCAATACCTTATCAATTGCAGGACGCAATGATTCGGGTAAGTTCCCGACCCGGAGTGTGAAATTTGCAATATTTCCTTCGCTCGCAGTTCCTTGAGCTGCCAAAGTATTCATTGCAGAACCAACTTTATTAATTGCGTCTGCATAAGTCAGTTCTTTTGTGCCGTTGAATAAGCCTTTGATTTTTCCTAGTTGATCAACTACGCCCTCAAGACCGCCATCAAAAGAATCTCCTAAAGCCACATAAGCTTTATCAACTTCCTGGACAAAATCTTTCATTTCCTCCAGAGGAACTCCCAAACGACCTCCAACTTCAGCAATTTTCAAACGTTCAAGCTTACCAGTTCTGGTATCCATCTCATCGAATTGAGTCCAGAGATTTTTAACTTGATCTGAAGACATCCCGGTTGTTTTCTCAACGTCAGTCATCGCGTCAGCAATTTTCAGAAGCTGATCAACAGTCGCTTTGCCTTTTGAAATCAAATTTTCAAAAAACATCGAAGCTGTATTTGCCGTAAAAACTTGTCTGAAGGTATCGCCGAAACTTATTAAGCCGTTACGGAACAGACCTAAAAAACCACGCGATCTATTAAGAGCGCCATCAAGTGTATTGATTTCATTTCGCACTTCTGCAAAGCGAGCTCGAGCTCTACTCAGTTGTTCTGCAGTTGCTGTAAATTCTCTGGTACCAACTGGAAGACGACGAAGATCACGCTCTAAACTTCGAGTGATTCGTTGGACATTCTGAAATGTATTTTGTACTTGATTTCCGTTGATATATAGAACTCCGGTTGTGGAGATTGTATTTCCTGCCATCTTGCTGTAAGAATTTCCTGCAAGATGTTATCTGAAGAGATTTTTAGAAAGGACAAAAAAACTGTGTACATCAAAAGCGTTTTTATGTACACAGTCTTCTAAGTATGTACATTAAATATTAGAAATGATTCTCCGGATATCAACCATAATTGCTTCTGATCTGAGCCTTACAATTTCATTCATGACAAATTCTTTCACGCCTGAAGCTTCCACGGCATCATCAATAAATGGTTGAGCTGCCATTTTCATCACATGAGCTTTAAAATTATAAGTTGTCTCCTGGGGACGGTGCCGAGTTCTGGATCCGGCATCTCTGACACCGTCAACTCCAAAATTTTGGATAAAGCCATGTTTGGCCATCTTAATCGCAAGACTTCGCATGAAAAACTTTTGATTCCCGGCTCTGGCAGTTCCATACTTTTTAAGTTTTGCGACCGATGTTGCATCTTTCAAAGATTTATCGCCTTCCTTTCGGTTTACATGATCAGCAAAGGAACTGGTTTTACTTCGCAGTGAAGCTTCCAACATTTGTTCAGCTTTGTCTGCAACTTCACGTTCGTTATTGTACATTGATTTTATTTTGAGCTAAAATAAAAACTCCGGATATCCTTGTAAAGGACTCCGGAGTAGGGAATGTTTGTGTAATTCTGTAAACTAATTGAAAACTAAATTTTTAAGACTAATTTAAAAACTGTAACAAGAGTTTTTTGATGCAGAATAAAAGTGTAAATTAAGTTCTTTCGTAAAGATTCCAAACTAAAATTCTACCGACTTCTTGCTCTTCAGAAATTTCTTCAGTCCACTGTGTTTTCTTTTTAATTATAACTTTTTCAGTTAGAATTTTCTGAGAATGTTTAAATCCTAATTCTTTCAAAATATCAAAAACATCATGCTGTGTAATAGGTTCATTGGGTATCACACCTCGAAACCAATTTAAGACAGCACCGGTTTGCATTTGAATATTATCACCTCCATCTGGAGTGGGTGAATAATACTGAAGGATAATATCCTTCATTTCTTCTTTGTAATCATCCATGAGCTTCAGGTTTTAAAATTAGCATTAACGACTTAAATTTAGCCGGATTTCTGTTAATAACATGGTACAAAGAATTAAGATTTGAAAGTTGATTTTTTATTAATTTCTCGTGATTTTCAACAACATCGTTGTCAATTCCTAAATTAACAATTACTTCATTTAAATCAGCTCTTAATTCTGCACTTGAATTCATGACATCGTAGAAATCTTCTAGCCAGTCAGAGAATGCCTCATTAAATTGCTTTGCCATGACCTTCGTATTTTTCGTTAAAATTTTTGATCATGTTCACATAGGCGAGGTCGAAAGTAGGACCGAAAGCAAATGCAGTTCTTTTGGTGGTATAAGAACTGAAGAGACATTTTACAATGCCGGCTTCCATGTAGCTGGAGGAAATGGTGCCATTATTCTGTTTAAGAAAATCAAAATTCTTTGATAGAATTGGTCTTTCAGATAATAATCTGGTTTGTCTTCTTCTTCCTAAAAACTTACTTAAGCTTCTGTTTTTAGTTGTTTTGGATGGGTTTCGCATTTTATATTTATTTAAAAATTGTTTTCAAATAAACCAAGAAAGAAAAGAAAGTCTTGATTTTCTTGGCAGTCGCGAAACCCAATCATCCGAAGAAGATATCCAATACTCATCAAGACCTAAGTCTTATTTTTATCGTAAAAAGTTAGTTGAAGATTTTTAGGACTTCTTCAGGTCAACTGGGTTTCGCTGTAGCAAAGATATATAAAAAAAACAATCTGCAAAATTTATTGCAGATTGTTTTTATGTTTAGTGTTCTTAACCTATAACCGGAGACTTGTAATAACATAGACATATCGCAAGATCAAGATCAATGTCTTGGGATTCAAAATGCTTCTTAAAAAAATCTCTTTCAAATGTACTTTCCATCAACTCGTGAGCTACCTCCAAAATATCCAAAGCCATCTCAATGTTTCGAACCGCACACAGATAAGTAGCTATTTCATTTTTATCATTAGTTAGTTTAAAGTTATGTCTTGCTTGTATTCCCATTCCTTCGAATGGAAGCCCATCCACCAGGAAACCTTTATTACTTTTTGCGAGATCGGAAATGTTTTTTGCATGTGTTCTAACTGTAGTATTCATAAATTATAATTTTTTCTAAAATTACATCATTTTGAATATTTTGCCAAATAGATAGCTGAAATAGCAGCTTGTTTTGTTACGCCAATGTTCGTATCTGCATTGTCAATTACATGTCTTAAAATTTGCATTTCTGTGACCGGTTCAGGATATTCCTCTTTAATTTTTTTCTTTAACGTAATCAAGCACGAAGTAAGACCATTTAAGTTCTTTTCACTTTCCGAAAGTTTATATTTAGAAAGAATCATTCTTATCAGCGGTTTAATTTCCTGAACTTTCGGAAAACCATCAAATTCTACAGACATCACTGTATATGGATCAACCTTGATAGTGTTTTTTTGCTTTTTCATATTTTTTTCCAAATATAAATATTGTCTGATCACTGACAAATATCTTCTAAATCTTTCCAGTCTGCAAAATCAACCTTTAACGGCTGCTTATTTTTAAGATTAAATAAAACATCAACACCAAAATCACCTGCAGATAATTCGACCGGTTTGATCTCGACAGAATCTTTCAGGAAGGCGTTGTACAAAAAATGATCAGAATTGAAAGATTCGTATCTCATCCTTGCGAGTATTTTTATGGCCAATTGCTCAGCATCATGAATTGCCTGGTACTGAGCATCAAGATCGCCGGGTTTAATTTTGTTAAACATAATCGCAAAACCAATTTTTCTCACAGCGACTGAGTTATCGTTTTGTCCGTCGAAGCCTAATGTATATCTGAAGAGCGCTAGAACCGGCGATTTTAAGCCCTTTACAGATGATGTTTTAGAACTCCATTCTCTCTCAAAAAAACCAACGAAATCATTAAGAAACGTTGACTGCATTACTAAATTTTCGAAGTAATTTTTCACTTCCAAATAACTATTTTCTTTCATTTGATTGGGCTTTTGCTTTTGCGCGGTGATATAAAATACTTTCTGACAGTACGCTTAAGAACTCGTACACACGGACTTTATTGACATCTTGTTTTTTTCCTAAAGGCTGAAGCTCGTCCATTGACATCCCTATAATAATTTTATCGAATGGAATAAACTGATCATCTTTTTTGGTGAATACGGGTTGCAGTTTTTTTTCTTCAGAATCCTTTTTTGCTTCAGGAAAAACGACTTTAAAGGTTTTTGAAATTTCATTCCTGGTGAAGAGATAGGCGAGGGCTATAACCTCCATTTGCTTCACCGGAATTTTTCTTGTGATGGCATCTACAGCAGCGATATCTAAATCATCGTATTCTTCTTTGATTCTGTACAACGATGCTACAAGTCTCTTTAAATTAAGAGTTGTCCGATCTTTATTCCAAAAGTAGAAGTACGTGTCGATTGCATTAAATTGACGGACTGTAATGTCACCAATTGCGTCAGCTGGTTTAATTAAGCCGGGGATATCCGGGAATGAATAAAAATCTGCTTTCTCTTTGATGAAAGTTGTGTATTTACTGAGTTCTGATAATGGAACGTTTCTCCGGAGCTTATCCCAATTATACAGATCAGAATTTGAAGTTGATTTTTGGTAAATGATGATAATCATTTGAATGTAAGCTTCTGAGAAGTCCTCAACCGGAGTGTTTAAATAAAGATGTGCGATCTCCTGAAGCTGCCATTCGTTAAGGCCATCCCACGATTTTGCGATCTCGATATATTCTGCCATTCTTTTAATTTGATGGCAATATTGGATATCTTCTGACAGGTAAAAAGGACAAACTTTCCAAAAAATTTTCAAGAATTTTCCAAAGTTTTTTAATTTTGAAGAATGAAACTAAGAGCTATTATTGCAGAGGCAGTTCTGCCTGAATCCTTTTTAATTGTTATAAAATTTGAAGGCGATAACAGAAATAAAAAATTTCATGTCGCTTGCTCATTTAATCCTTTTCAAAAAGGAATGAGAATCTTCGAGACCTGGGAACTTATATTGAAGTTAGATAGCGAGGAAGTTATTACCGATGGTTTTGTAAAATATGAGACTATTTTGACTTGTGATAAAGCTTCACCGGTGGAAGAGATTGGAAAAGGAAAATAATATTTTAAAAAAGACTTTTCTTTTAAAAATATTTAAACTATATTTTTTTATAAGTTTATCATATTAAACTTTTTAAACTATGAACGAATTTAATTTCAGTGAGGTCTTCAATAAATATGAAGATAAAATAGGAGAGATCACTACAAATTACATTAATGACCTGAAAAGTCAGAATTTATCGCATTTTGATATGACTAGTTATATGACTCACAAAATAGTCGAATTAGAATCCGATTTGACCAACGAGTTGTCTCAATTTGCAACCACGTATGTTAATGATACAGCAGACCTGAGAGCGCAACAATTAATCACTACTGATCCGACGGTTTTGATTAGCTTTCAAATTCATATAAATATGCCGAAAATCAAACTATTAATAGCTATGTACAATCATGAAGCCGATATTGTAATGAGACGATTCATTCCATAACTAATGTAAAACAATAAAAAAGAGTATCAAACTTTGATACTCTTTTTTACTGATTAAACTAAATCGTCATATTTTTTCAAAATATTCGCAAGACCTTTTCCGATGACATCTTTAAATGATACAATACTTTCAACAGCTCCGATTCCTGTAATGAAATCAACTTCTACCAAAACCGAAATTCCGGATCCGAGATTCAGAATTCCAATTCGAGAATGCTGAGAGTTATTTTCAGGCTTCACTCCACGATTTTTAATTCCTAGTGTTTGACTCAAAAATTCATTAACCTCGTTCGCCATTTTGTAAGAATTTGAATTTTTGCTTTCAAAATCTTTTTTGTTGACATAACACTCAACGCCGCGAGTCGTATTGCTTACTGCAGCGTTCAAATGGATATCAAAAACAACTGAACCTGAAGCCGGTTTAATTCTGGTTTGATACTGCTTGTTTGTTTCCCAATCTTTATCTACAACGATGTTTTTGTCCTCACTGTAATCAACGATTGAATCGCGGATGATCTTAGTGATATCGGCCTCCTTGTGGCCATTTGCTACGGCTCCCGGATCAGCATTGTTGTGACCTGCAGAAACGTATGTTCTTAATGGAGAAAATTGTATCATATTATTTGTCAAAAATTGATTTTACAGCCCACATTTTTGCGGTTTCTAAGTTTGTGATCGCTACAGCTCTCGATCTTGGATCAAGCTCAGTGTTATCATTTAGCGTTTTCTTAAGCTCTTCGAACTTCTTTTCAAATTCAGCTTTTGTTTCTAAAGGTGATTTCATTCTTTTATTGTTTGTTGATTAATCTTAAATACCAATTACTTTTCTTTAACCAGTTCCAGAGCCACCGCAATATTTCCCGGAGCATAAATCCGGCAAACAAAATATAGTACCAGGGATAGGCTTCTTTGTATTTATCAACGTATCTAGTCACAGTTTTATAAGTGGTTTGCGATTTGTAAGTTATATGAGACCAATAGGTAGTTATGGTATTGGTTTCGGTAGTTCGTACAACTTCTTTCTTCTCTGATTTCTTTTCAAAATTGATTTCTGCATTGGTAGTTCCGTGAAAGAGCTGACCATCTGGAGAAGTAAAATTGAAATAAGAATTTTGGCCATTTACAGGTTTTACTGAAATATTGTAGCCATCATTCACAATCCGTATTGAAGCATTTTCAAAAGTCCGGATGTTTGTATTTCCTCCAGATGATTCTGTGAAATCTATTTTTTCAGTTCCTTCAGAAGTTGAAGTCAATTTGTTTTTTTTCATTGATCCACATGAGATCAATAAAAAACTAAGCAGCGTTATTAAGATCGTTTTCATCGTTTAATTTTTCAATTTTTTTAATTTTCATGTTTAAAATTTTTGTCAGCGTTACAGCTGCTCTAATTTCCATCTTTGCCATGTTTTCGGCGATACTCAGAAGAATGAATATTCCTATGGTCAAGACAAAGGAGTAGTGTATTGTAGCTACGGTTCCGACGCCCATGTCTTTAATCCAGTCCGGAGTGATAGCAGAAGTTTCCAGTCCTCTTTTAAAAGTATTGGTTAAGAAGATCACGGAAAACATCACGAATGGCTTAAATATCCCCCTGAAGAAACGATCACTTTCAAATTTCCCATCTAAATAGACAAGATTTGCATAAAGACCGACACCCAGATCTACTAAGGTTCCTGCGGCGAAGAAAACCCACAGCAACATCGAAATACCACTGTGAGTTTCAATAAATCCGGAGAAGATCCCGAAAGTCAGCGAGCTCGCAAAAATACTTCCAAATAATGGGTGGTATTTTCCGAAGAAATCAGCAACATTTAGGAAACCCATGAGCTGAAGAATATAGTTTATTGTTTTCATTGTATAATTTTTTCATATTTTCGCAGTAAATAAAACTGATGATTAAATTTTTTAACAGCCTGATCAATCTATTTAGTTCAAATTCTGCAAGAAATATTGACAAGAATTTGGCTTATTACCAACGAGAGGCTAAAAATTATCATTTAGATACTTCGCATCTTCAAAACTTGGAAGTTTCTATTAAAAACACTGAAGATCCAAAACTGAAGCATCAACTTAAAGTTGAATTAAAAAATTTGTTAGAATCATTGGTTTTTAGTAGCCCTGAAGGTCAATCAGACAGAGCTTGGTAGTACACTATTTAAGAATCTCCGGAATATCTATAAAAACACGTTTCAGCATTTCTTGACAACCAACTTCAATCGGATGAAGGTTATCGTAAAACAATGCAGAATTAATATTTTGTCCGTTATTGTTTAGAGATGTTGCCAAATTAAATTTGAATCCAATCTCACTTTCTTTAACTGCTTGAATTATTCTACTATTGATAGTATTGTGATCAGATCCATTAGTGCAAGTCAACAAACAAAATTTGGGATTTATTCCAGCTGCCAGACACTTATCTCTTAAAATTGTATAGTTTTCGACAGTTGCATTGTTAATATTATTGATTCCTATTAAAAAAATGGCGTATTTAGGTTTTAAAATTCCTAACTCACTATCAAACTTGTTAATAATATCAACAAGTGTTTGCCCGCTTCTTGCACAGACTCCCAATGATCCTTTAATATGTGGTTCCATCAGTTTACACCATCTTTTAGACTTATCATAAACCATTATTCCTTCGGTAATCGAATCACCTAAAATTATAGTATCAAAATATCTTTTTAAAGAAAATATTTTTAGATCCTTTATTGAAATTATACCTCCTGAGTTTGTGTAGAAGGAATATGATTGCTGCTGTCTTCCACCAGACCATCCATTAAAAATCAGTTGAGATTTTGCGCCACTTATTGTATCGATAACAATTAATGTATGAAGCATATCTTCAAAACGCAGTTCAACAAGATATTCACGACCGGCCACATACGGTATCAAATTTTCTTCCTTTAAAACTGAAACATCAGAAACACCTGCAGTTGCAATTTCTGCATTAGGCCATTGACCTAACAAGACATTAAATATTTTTAATTTTCCCTCAGCAAAATTTATAGCAAACATACTTGCACCATCATCATTAACTGCATACCAGTTTTTTAGTTCTATTCTAAAATCTGTATTTGCAGATGGCAGAATCCTAAAAATAATTTTTCGTTGATTTAAATTATAATCCTTTCTAAGAATTAAATTGTTATTTCTCCCGTTTATTGTTGATGTAATTTTTTTATTTGCTGTATCCAATTGCCATGATGACCCTAAGAAAACTGGATTAGGTTTGGAAAAATCTTCAGCAAAAAGTAATTTGATAGTTTCATCATCAGTTTGACTTAGTTTTGATTCTATTAATTCATTGATTTTGCCTTTAACTACAACCGTATTCGAAGCAGAACTAAAGGTATATTCCAGTGGCATTGTGATGTCAAAAACTCCCAATGGATTGTTTGCATGAGTATCTACACCCTTACCTGTATTGTCATAATAGAATTTACCAGAACCTTCTGATGCCATTCCTATCCTATTGTTTGCAGGTAAATTTAGATTCAGATTTTGAAAAACATTATCACCATCTATCGAGAGATTTAATGTAGTTAGAAGAGTAGGATTAAATTGTTCATCTACAGTGTAAAGCTTAATTGTACTGAATCCTCGTATTCTAATTCTACTTATAATAGTGTCCACATTTGACGGAACAATCATAGGCGTGTAAATAATTCCATTTTGTGCGGAACCGGTTCCTTCTGTGAAAAAACTCCAATCAGAATTACTGGAAGCAATACTTTCTCCAGCGACTTTTACCCCGCCAAAATATTCGACATCTAATAACTTTGCTGAAACCGCATGTTCAGAATCGGTCTTATCATAGGACTGAGCCATTGATAATCCTTGAATTTCAATTTCAGATTTATCCCATGCTAATCCATCATAAGAAAGAATATTAAAATTTTTGCCTAAAAATGTGAATCCACCATAGTTAGGATATGTCCCTTCTTTTGCAATAAACCATTTTGATTGTCCTGGTGTAGTTGATATGATATCAGAAGCTTTAACAATACCGCCAAAAGACGAAGTTAACATTGCATCATCAGGAATTATACTTGCAATTGAATTTAAAATTAAATTCATTACTTGTCCTGTTATTTCCTGAACGCCATTACCGGTAATGTATTCATTTATAGCGGCAATAAGTTGTTGTTTGTTCATTTCTAAGGTGAGAGTTTATTTTTAAAAAAATCATTATTAAAATCGTTATTGAAGTCACCAGGTATGGCTAAATGATCAATTGAGGAGCTGTATAGAAAAACCGGTGAATTGCAATTAATACCGATGGCCGCACCAGATATATCTTCATATTTTTTGGCGGTTCCAGCTTCAGAAGTGTCAATAAATGCTCTATTGCGCATGTGTCCAATCTGCCAATTATTTCCATTTGAATCCTGAATAAAAAATACAAAAGGAATATTTTTACCTCTTTCTAGAAATCCGAGAATTGAGGGTAAGAATCCCAAAATGTAAATTGACAGATTTCCTCTAGTTTTTTTGCGCCCTGCATTTCCTGAAATAAAAGCTTTCAATTCGTTTTCATCGATAAGAATATCAATGCAGCTTAGCTTTCTATCTTTTCTCATCAGGATTTGATCAGTAATGATGATCTCAGATTCCAAACTTTCTGAAGGTTTAGGAAGTGGAGTAGTAAAGAAAAATTCTTCCGGAGCATAAAATAATTTACATTTTACTCCTGAATTATATTCTCGCAAATACGAATATTTTATGTCTTGAAAGTCAATCATTACTCCACAAAAAAACCGATATCGTTATCGGTTCAAAAGGACGTTTTATGTTAAATAAATTCCTGAAGCTTTCGCCTGAATTTTTCGGTCCGGAATAGGCCCCGAATAACAAGGGAATTCATCGATATGGGTTTTTATATAGTCAGTAATCACTTTTACAGTTGAATCTCCAAGCTTCAAAAATTGTTTTCCGGACATAGCTTTCTCATCGAAGCTTAAAACCTGTGATTTTTGCCATGGAAGTTCCTCGTATTGTATTGCTACAGCATTCTGAAGAAACACGAAATTTGGTAGCAGTGAAGCGTAGTAGAGCGAATAATATACGTTCGCTTGTTTTAGAATTTTGTAGAGATTGGGTTTAGTTTTAATTTGATCCAAACAATCTGGCTGAATTTTATCCAAAATGTTAAGCGCATAAGCTTGCTCTAAAAAACTCTGCAGTAATGAAAAAACTTTCGGAGAATTTTTTATTGAATAAATCTTTTCAAACTCATCCGGAGTTTTAATATCTCCGGAAACATTTTCAAAAAAAGGAATTCTTTGTTTTAAAGCTTCTACAAACGAAAGTTTAGTGATTGCTTCGGAAAATAATTTGTCGGCAAATTTCAGCAACGACAAGCCCAAATCCCGAACGTCCCACCATGGTGCAGACTTTGTTTTACCTTCAGTAAATTGTTGAACACCATAATTGGTGATATGAACTTTAATTTTTGGAATTGAAAAAACGAAAGAGTAGTGTGTAGCTGCTTTCGTAAGTAGTCTACAAATTTCTTTTTCCACTTCTAACTCAGATTCTTTCAAATCCAAATAAACATCAATTGGGATAATTTCAAAAATTTCTCCAAATCCAAGCTCCTGATCAACGAGATCCCAATCAAAATTTTGTGGTAAAATAAAATAATTTTGAATCTCATCTTTTGAAATATAATGTTCCATATTTTCGGCGCAGTTTTCTGCATAAGTTTTTTGTTAATTAACTACTTTCTCTTGTCCGTTTTTATTTTTGTCCAAGGTTGTAAGATTGATGTTGGGAAATTTTCCAAAAACCGTCGGATCCCATGAGTTCCAGAACTTAATATTTTCAAAAATCTGAAGTGTTCTGATTTGTTTAATTGGAAGTTTTGCGCAAAGAATTGTCCAGGCTTCACGCTTATCGGATCCGGAACCGGACAATGTCTTTCCTCCGAACGCTCCGCCAGTGATTAAACATGGATCAACACCCATTGCTGTAAGAAGCTCGTAATTTGCTGCAGAACTATCTAAAAGAAAATCGCCATTACCTTGAGGTTGCTTAATCTCATCAATCTGAATACCCTTGATCTCTTTTCCGTTTTCATCCCGGAAGAACGGCGATATAATGGATTTTCCTCCACCTTTTGCGCCTTTTAATTCTGTATCAATGAGATTTACCAGATCATCTCTTTTCTGTTGTTTTTCTAATGGAGAAAAAGCATCCCAATCTTCCTGATAAATATGTTTGAAATAATCGTCAGCAATATGAATTAGATATTTTACGCTGAGTTGCTGATCGAACATTGCTTTTTTAAAAGCCGGAATTGCCAGAACTACATCAACCCATCCGTTTTTAAATGAGGCGTGCCACCCAACGGACGGATAAGATTTTTCGATAAGAAGAGTATCAATAACCGGAATAGTAAATCGGACAATTCCCTTTTCTTTACAGTAAGCTTTGACTTCTTCGATAGGTATATTAGCTCCAAAACATGGAATTACTGCAGTATTTTCTGTCTTATAATTTCCCCAGTCGGTATTGACACCAATATTGTTTATGATCCCATTTTTATCAGGAACTTCAAAACGGCATTCGGCTGCTTTTAATCGTCTAACAGAAATAATTTTATCTCCATTGGGAGAAAGTAGGTACTCAGGAAAAGCGACTCTGAAAGTTTCAAAATCTGTGATAATTTCAGAATTGAATATGTCGAATTTTGTTCGATAGTAGAAGGCAGCGATATCCGGAAACGAGCTCACTAATCTTTCTTTAAAAATTATAGCCTCTTCAGTTTCCTGACCTTGATAAAGTCTAAAGCCGGTGCCAAAATGAGCAGCTGTAAGAACTTCAAGACCACCGACCGCTACACCGGTCATTTTTAGTTTTGCAGCGAACTCTTGAGGGTACAAATTGTTATCACCCCAGGGTAACCACTTATTATCAATAAGCGTTTCTGTATTGGTAATTTTGAGATTTGAGTGTTGTGGTTCGCCTTTGACTTTATTAAAAAAAATTGCTGTCTGATTAGAGCGCCCTCCAACGGAATAAATTCCCTGAGAAATTTTCATAGTCTAAACGACATCAACGCCGTTGAATTTAATGATGAATAAAATGTGAATTTTCTTTATACCTTCATTCGTTTTAAGGTTTCTGGTACGGTTGGCAAAATGATTAGGATTCTTGAAATCAATTTTTTGAGATAGACGAATAAGTCCGGGCTTTTTCGGTGGTTGCATTAGTACAGCATTTTCATAAGTGACCAATCGACCGCCGGATTTATTTTGACTGTTATAGGTTCTTACAGTAACATCAAAAGGGATAGGATTTTTGTGTTCATCCAACCTTCTCATTTCCGTGAGAACATCACTCAAAAGTATCTCATTTTGCATACTGCGAATATCAACCTGACACCTGACGAAATAAAGGACACTATTTAAAAGCGATAATTTACACCCTCGTTTCTCATGGTCATTTTTTTTAAGTATCAATAATTCAAATTTTTAGCAAAATTTTGAGGGGTCATTCTCAACGCTTTTTCTCATTGAATGAGGTTGACCCACACAGTCGCCTTATACCTTTCTACAATTGCAGTTTTCGATTTTTACGAAATATGCCAGGGCAAAATCTCAAAAAACGCCCTCACAGAGCGTATAAAGCCGATTTTCGTGAAATTTCAATGAAAATTGATGCAAATCCGGACCCCGACACGAGTCGCGGGACGTTGACGCGCCGATTCGACACGAAAAAACCTGCGTTGTGCAGGTTATTTCAGTATTAAATTGGTAACAGGGAATGATGAGTGTCTTCGAAGGTTGATCAGGTGCCAGAACTGCCAGAACAAACAGTAATCAAGCGTATCACTAAAGTGAGTTGCATGTTCCTGAAGAGTAGTAGTGCTTCTCTCAGAGCCTTTATCTTTTTCAAATGCATCATTACCTTTCAGCGGTGCATTCTCCATTGATATAATAAGGTTAGGACAGTTATCGCTATTGATTCTTACAGCTGGCAGCATTACATTTGTTTCAGATAAGATCGCATTGATGAGCTTATACTTATCAGCATGAGCCGGGTTGTTTGTATTAGGAGTCTTATTAATAACCTTCCATCCGGCCATTCGTAGCTTATTCATAACATCCTCGGCCAATGTGGTCTTTGAGTTGGCCTCCTTCTTATTTCCATACTTATCGTAATACAAATGGATCTCGTTTGAACTGGCCTTATGTGACTCATAATAATCAATGAAGTCCTGTATCAGATCATCCAGGATATCAGGATTCTTCCGGTAGAATTCTTTAATGAAGTTTACTTTGTTCTGAGACTTCAGATATTGAGATACTGTCAGACAGTTGATCTTTCCACCAAAGTCAAGATTAACCTGAAGCGGTTGTCCTCGTACCAAATCATCATCATACTTACAGCTCGGCTTGAAGGTTTCACTAAGTTCTAACCCAACCATTGCAATATTATATTTATAGTTATAATAATGCACTGGAGGCTTTAGTTGAGCATAGAAGCCGTCCTGTACTCCGATAGGATCAATGTTTAAGATTTCGGCATTAAAGAGCGTCTTTGACAGTGCCTCTTTCTCCATGTCATTAATCCATCCATCCTTCAGGTTGTGAGCATTGACATAAGCATTTGCTTTAATAAACAAATGTTTCTTCAGATGTACTGGAACTTTGTTTCTTACTTCCTCCAGGTGAAGTTTCTCTCTATGATGAATCCATTCACCCTTTTTGGTCATAGGAACCGAGGTCACAAAGATTTGAGCGTGTAACATCGGTCTGTTTTCAAAGATGGCTTTCTTTGCTCTGTTAGTCGTGATAACGTTGTTGTAGAGGCGCTCATAAGTTAGTAGCGCTGCTTCATCTCCAATTACCCAGTAAGCATTAATACCACGACCGGAATCTTTGTTGTCTAGCGAGACCATAACTGCAATTGTACCGTTGCTGAAATGAATGACATTACCCCAAGAATCCGGAGCCTGAAACGGCATCTCGAAGCCTAAATCTTTACCACATTTTCCGACAACATAATCGATCCCTTCGTAAAGACCGAACATTTCCATTCCTTCTTTTGTAGATGGAAGAGTTCTAGTCTTGATCTGAACGAAGGTTTCGCCTACAATTACTCCGGTTGATCTAGGCAGCCATTTCACAGCTGTCTTGATCGCATCACCTAAAATTGTAGACTTTCCGGTTCCCCTGGCAGCCTTAACCGTAATGTTTGGAATCTTAATGGTATTGATCGCAAAATCAACTGCAACCTGCATCAGGTTCAGTTCTATATCCCGGATTGGAAGATTGTATTTTGAAAAATTACTCATCGTCCTCCGTCTCTTCTACATTTTCATCGGCCTCTTTCCAGGATACATCTTCAGCTCCGATCTTATTGAAATCAACCACACCTCCTTCAAACATTGCTTTAAGCATGTTGTTTGCACCTCTTGGAAGATTAAGTTTGTAAACTGAAGCTTCAAGTTTTTTAGGATCGACAGTTGATTCTTTATGATCAAAGTCAAATAAAGCAGTGTAAGAATCCAAGGCTTTTCGTGCAGATTCTTCATTTCCTTTCTTTAAGGCCATTTGGTAGAGATTCCAATAATTCTCTACTAATACCATCCTTTCTGCGGCAAGATTTATTTTATCAATCGAGCCAAAAAGCTCCATAGCCAACGAGTAATCACGGTAAGCGGTTGCTTGAGATACGTTGTGATCCCGGATCAGAATTTTAACAGATTGTGCCGGAGAATATTTGTTGTTAAGTCGAAGACTCCAGATGTGAACGAGTCTGTCTTTCCGGAGAATTTCTTCAGGCGTCAGTTCCACCGAATCTTCATCGATGTACCAGGCTTTAATTCTCTGAAATGTGTTGTCTTTGGTAAATTTTACAATATCCATGACAGCGAAAATATCATCGCAAATCAGGTCAATAAAGGACATAAAAAAAGCCTGACAAGTGTCAGGCTTAAGTGTGTAAATAATTGAATTTAAACTTGCAACAGCAAATTTATAGTGTTACCTTAGACATGGTCTCTTCTAGTTAAGACCAACCGTTTCGGTGATTTTTATGTGATTTTCTTTTATCAAATCCTCTACAAATTCTGTGACTGAATTTGCTCTGATATTTTCATCATTTGTCAAAACTGCACGACGTGAATAATTAACCATAAATTCTTCAATCGTTTTTTCTTTTTGAAATGAATTCTGCCAAAGAAAAAGCACGATATCATAATTTGATATTGCCGTAAATTCTTTGTTGTCAATGATAATCTTTACCCTCATAATCTGAGGGTAAAGGTAATCATTTTTACTATGCAAGCGAAAGCTCTCTGTCTTCGAAAAATTCCTGTAAATTTTCATCTAGTATTTGGTTTAAGTCGGTTATTAAAATATTTTGCTTAGAAAATTCTACAAGCCTAGCGCAAATTAAAATCCAATTTTTTATTTTCAAAAAATTAGTGCTAGCACCGTGCTGTCTGAATTCTACCGTTCCGTGTCTTTGAAAGCTTTGTAAGTTTAATTTATAGTATCTGCTTCCGAAATATTGAGCCATTTGATTTACCGTTTGGCAGTTGTCTATTTTTTCAAAAAGCGTGGTTCTTCCGAGGCTTTTAAATCCTTTGCAATATCTGTTTGCGTTTGCCCTTCTGCTTGAGGGCATAATTTTGTCTATTTGCTCCTCAATCAAAAATTGGTTTTTTACAAGTGTTTTGAAATTTTCTATCGAATAATCATTTGCGTCAAGGTGAACGTGAACTCCGCAGGTTGTATTTACTTGAGCGTTGCTTTGTCTCAAGGCTTTGCAGGCTTTTCTAAAATCTGCTAGGCCTTCTTTTCCCTGTAAAATTGGGCTTACCATTTCTTGAGCGTTGATTCCCCTTATTGAAGCGTCCGATACAAATTTCCAGTGTGGTCTGCTTGAGTGGTTGTAGCTTTCGGTTCTGGCTTCAAGGCCTGAATTTCTAAAGTTTTGCGTTAGGCTTGGATTTGCTCCAAAAAATTCAATTTCTACTCCAAATTTTCTTGTAAATTCAAATTCAAAATTTATCGGTGTAGTTGGTTGTGGGTTGGCGGTTCTTGCTTCGTTCCATTTTTTCCAAATGTTGTAAGAAAAGCCTCTGTTACCGTTACAAATTAAATCAGCGACCTGAAGTCTGGTGAAGCCTAAGTCGAATAATGCTTCTCCTTTTTTCGTTTTTGTCCAGTTGCTGTTTAAAATTTCTTCGCGTGTCATATCGTATTGTTTTCTAATTATTTACAAGTCTAAGTACGCTCTAAACCGTCAAACACGCAAGTCATAAGTGCTTTATTTTCAATAAAAAAGCCTGACTAATGTCAGGCTTCGCAATGTCTTAAAGACCATGTCTAAGATAAATAAAATAAGGTGCAGAAGCAAGTTATTCTGCTACTATCTGGGGCAATAATTCATCAATCTGCTCATTTGTGAGCTTTGTACCATTTCTTCTGATTTCATACGTCAGGTTGTTATCTTTCATGTAATGGATCCAACGACGGGCGATCACATCTGCAAACCTTGGATCCAACTCAATCCCGCGGCATTGTCTCCAGGTCATTTCACAAGCGATCAAAGTTGATCCGGATCCAAGGAAAGAATCTCCGACGATATCCTTTTGTTTTGATGAATTTTTAATCAGGTAACTCACAATATCCAAAGGCTTCATTGTTGGATGATCGGCATTGCGCAGCGGCTTATTGAATTCTAAGATTGTGGATTGTTTTCGGTCCGAAAACCATGGATGCGAAGCGCCTTCTTTCCAGCCGTACAGAATTGGCTCATGCTTCCAATGATAATCCTGACGACCCATTACGATTGAGTTTTTTGCCCAAATCAAGCATTGCGATAATTTGTATCCGGATTGCTTCAGGGCATTTCGGAAATTAGCACCTTCAGAATCTGCATGAAATACATAAATAGGTGCTCCAAGCTCGGCGTTAATAAAACATTCCTGGTAGAAAAGATATAAGAAACTGAAGAACTCATCGTTCGACATATTATCATTTTTAATCTTCAATTTATCCTTTGTCCCACCTTCGTAGTTTACGTTGTAAGGCGGGTCTGTAACGATTAGGTTGAATTTGTCGTCTCCTAGAATTTTTTTGTAATTTTCTGAAAGTGTAGAATCTCCACACGTAAAAACGTGCTTAATTCCTTTTTGAGTAGATATCAGTTCGTAGACATCGCCTTCGACGGTTCTAGGAACTGCAGGTGGTTCCGGATCAAAGTCTTGTTCCTCTTCATCCGGAACAAATGCATTATCTTTCAAAAATTCTTCAAACGCTCCTAAATCCATTCCGATATCTTCCAGATCAATATCCTGGAAAAATTCTTCGATCTTACTCCAGTCGAATTCACCATTGTGAATATTTGATCTCAGCATGTATTCTTTGAATTCCTCCTCAGATAATTTCCGGTTGGGAACTCTCACATCGATAAGATCATCACCACGTTTCAGGATAAATAAAGCAGCTACTCTCTGATGTCCGGCGAGTAAAATATTATCGAAATCAATCACCGGTATTTCAACCAGGTTAAATTTCTCCAGGCTTTTCTTAAGCCGTAATAATTCCTCTTCAGATATTTGCCTTGGATTAAAATCACAAGGGATTAATTCGGACACCGTTCTTTGCACGGTGTACCATTCTAATGGGGATGAAATAATTTTTTCATCACTTAACTTGTCAGTTCTCATTTTATAACTAAATTTGCTCATCTCACTTTTCAAATACACAAAGACCCCAGACAGAAGACTTTTATAGTCCTCCGCATGGGGTCTTTGTACTCAATATTTGAAAGGTGAGATTTTTGAATTTTGCGGAGGACGTTTCTTCCTCCTTGAGAATTTGTTCAAATGAAGTGAGATCAGCACACTGAGTAAAGGACAAAAAAAACTATCAACAATTGCTGAGAGTCTGTTTTAGCAGAAATTTACTAATCCTTTTTTTGTTTGTCATATTGATGAATGCTGTATCTTGTTAGCTCATACATTTTATTAAAATCGTCCTGTATCATATCAATCAATTTTTGAATAATAATTAATCTCACTGAAGTTTCGTTTCGCCGGCTTAACCGGATCATTTTTCTAAGCCTCTTCTTTCTTTTTCTCAAAATAATTCTATTAAAAGTAAGCAATCCAAGAAGCACAAGAACCCACAAAATCAAAAGTCACATTTAATGTTTTATTCGAGTCTTTGAATTGTTTTGTAAGACGTGAAGATATTCCAACACCGATTGATTGGCCAGACAGATTAATGAAAATTTCATTTTTTGTTTCTCGGTAATAAATTCCCATTTTTTTTAATCGTCTCTTACTGTAGAGTTTTTTCATCTCTTTTTAAATAATGTTCAAGTAAATAATTGAGTTTTGAACCAGAAATTATTTTTTTAAACTTCTTAAGACTGGGCGTTTTACCGTCATAAAGTCTTTCAGTAAGAGGGTTGTATTGTAAATCGATGAATAATTTATCTTCAAAAAAAGCGAAATAAACATCTATATCTCTCTGACCTACGAAACTGTATATCTCAGGACTAAGATCACTCACATGAGCTCCTAACATTTCTAAAAAAGTTTGTATTTCTTTTTTCATGGGAACAAATAAAATAATTGTCCGCTAATCAGACAACAATTCCTGAATCTTTTCCTGGTCTAAAATATATTCCTGAAGCTGCTCAATTTTTCTCTGCACTGCAGCAGCTTTTTTTCTATAATTCTGATCATCATCCGGAGGTAATTCGTTCTGCATTTTTACAATGGTTTGTCTCCTTCTGCAGATAAGAGATTCAAGGTTTTTGTATTTATGGTCGAGCTGTACGATATTTAAATTTGAAAAATCATTTTTGCTCTTCATTGGTAGAACTCGCTTATGCTCCAGATAATAATCTAAAATATATTTATGCTTATCAAATTTCTTCATAACCTCCAAAATCTCCATCTGTACTTCATAAGCATCTGCTTCCTGATCTGCAGGAACTAAGTTAAGCTCAAGCTTCAGCTCACAGAATTCAAACCACAAAGAATCTACTTCCTGATAAGTTCGGTGCAGTTCCGGAGGATACTGAGCAATCACACCTATAAACTTTGGTCTTTCTCTTTTAAATTTTTCTGCAGGTTTTGGTTTTTCAATCTTCAGCCCTGGAGAAGTTATTGGAGAATTTTCAGGATCTCTTGGAGAATTGGAAATAACAACATTTGGCAGCTGTGAAATGAGATACGCAATCTTTGCCCGGTTTTCTAAGGTTGGGCTTTTATATCTGATTGCAAGTTTTGGATCTCCACCTGAAGAAAGGTAATTCTGTATGTTTTGTATGTGCTTTTCCATATTTGAAAAAAGCTCCTATTTCTAGGAGCTTTGAAAATAAAAATATTAAATATAAAAAATAAAAATTATGGCCTTATTTATTTTGCACTGGCTTGTCTTCAGGTGCAGGTTTTTTTGCAGATTTCAATAATGTTTTCAAAAGTTCAATTTCCGCTTTGAAACCGACTTTAGTTCGAATCTCAATAAGTTTTTGAATTTGTTCTTTTGAATAATCATTAAGAATTTCTACACCATCTTTTTTCAGACATAAAGTTCTGGTTCCGTTTTCCCATAAACTTAAAGCATTAGCCGGTACACCGGTTAATTTCGTTTGAGAACCGTCGGATCCTATAATTGTGGATCCGACGGGAACTGTTAATATGAAATTTTTACTACTATCCATTTTTTAAACGTCTGGAGTAACTACAATTTCACCATTGAAAGCATACAGTGAACTGTTTGCGATTACGTTGAAAGCAATTCCTGAACTTTCCTCGTATTTCTTTGCGGTTGTAGCATCAGCCTTAGTCATATAAGCATCAAGAACAACCCACTTCTGACCTGTACTGTCAACAATCACATAACACATTGGAGTGTTTTTGTGTCTTTTGCTGAACCCGATGTTTTTTGGAATGAAGTTTCCAAGCATTCCATCGAACTGAGCCTGATCCTTCATATTTCCTTTGTTTCCAACCAGGTTGCTTTTCAATTCGTTTTCATCAATTACTAATGTAATTTTTTTGAAACCTTTGTCAACCGCTGGAGTCAAGGCCGTCAGAGTGATACTTTCTGCATAAGGAGTATCAACCGTAACAACCGGTTTGGTGACCGTCTGAAGTTGATCCATTGGAATGTAAAAAATATCGGCTTTAACACCACCGACTACGTCTTTATTTGGGCAATAACCTAAATTTTCGGTTCTTACTGTTTTGAATGAACATTCGTCTAATTCTTCTGGCATCGTATTAATTTTTAATGATTAATGGTGATCTGCCTCCAATGAATTGCAACAAAACTTCCTCGTTGTCTACGAGTTCTTGTCTTGAGAATTTTTGGCCGGCAAAATTGATGATTTCCGGAGCTTTTTCTGAAAAGGAATAGCTTTCTCCCTCGAAATCAAAAACAGTTACTGATTTTGATCCTTTTGCAAGTCCTTTAGATTTTTCGAAGTCTTTTTTTTCCTTTTCAAAATCTTCACGATCTTGAGCTAATTTTTCCGACTTAGTCTTCAAATCAGCTTCTTTTTTTTTAAGCAGCTCCTCAGTTAAAGGAGCTGCTTCTGTTGTTTGTTTTTCAGACATTTTTTAAAAATGATATGATTGATTAATTACAAATCGCTAGGATACCAAAGCTTGTGATCAGACGGGTCTGCTAGACCTCTGTCTTTCGTTCCGTCAGCAGTGTGAAGGAATAGATACTGATCAAATCCGAAATCATATCCCAATGAAAATTCAGATAGCATGTCTAGAACTCTATGGTTCACCTGCACATCTGTAATCTGACCAGGATTTTCAACGACATCAACCAATTCCAGGAAGTTGTTGTCAATGGTAGCGAACACAGTTCCTTTTGTCAAGCCTGGTACACCAACAATTTCACGTTTTCCGAATCTCGTTTTAACCATACCTGATTGATCGTAGGTAGGACGATTTCCAAACTGATTGTCGTAATCTTCTTGATACTCTTCCAAATCCTCTTCAGAAGTAAAAATCTTTTTTACTTTTGGTTTGGCCATTGAAGGAATGTCTTTTTCAAATTTTGAAATAACAGAAACAGTATTGTTAGCTGTCAATGCGTCTCCAGGAACGTAGAAAGGATTACCGGCTGCATTGATTTTAGTTAGAACTTCGTTAAGTCCGTCCATTGAAGTACCGAACACCGGAACTGGAGCTCCAACTTTAGAAGCATCAAACTTTCCATTTACTGACAAATAATTCAAGTCATCGATGATTTTGGCAATAACCAATTTCATTACTTCTTTGGTAACTGTTTTGTCTTTAGGATTTTTTCCTTCGTCAAACATTTCAGCATAAACGCTTCCCAAAACTTCAGCTGGATCTAAAGTAAAATCTACTTTTTGTCTGAAGGTTTTTAGTACTTTTTCTTTAAACTTTACATCATCATAAGGTGTGAAAGTTTTAGAATAGTATGATTGTACGACATGACCGATAAGTGCTACTACACTACCGTATTCGCCGTTAATTTTCGTCAATCTTTTAGTGTGTTTACTCAAGAAAATTTCTCCTGAAAGCAAAGCACCCTGAAAGAAAGTCTTGTTTCCGTTGATATAGCCAACGAGGTCTTTTCTTAAGTCTGATAGATCAAAAGGCATATTGAAAATTATTTTAAGGTTTTGAATTTGTTTTCGTTCAGAATCTGATTGTGTGCATAGTTTGCACTTTCATTCTTGTCATCTTTATCAATTCCGTCTGTAGAGATGAGAGAATGAGTATTGGCAGATTCACCATACTCTTTACACTTTGTGGAAAGTGTAGCAATTGCGTCTGCAGCAGAAGTTCCTTCAGGAAGCTCCAGTCCATTAGCTTCAAATGCTGAAGCAATAGCAGTGTTGATAGTGCCTAGCGTCGCTGAATTTTCACCAACTGTTGTAGTCAGATTTTCGATCTGAGTATTAAGACCAGCTACATCGTTTGCAGCCAAAGAAGATTCAATCTGATCCAGCTGCTCTTCAGTAAGTCGAACATGTGATTTTGCAAAAGGATTTACACCAGAATGAGTTTCTAAAACGGTTAAACCTAAAAGACCTAGAATAGCGGTATGTTTATTCATAATTAAAATTTTGAAAGGGCTTGTTCCAGAGTCATTATTTCGTCCACCAAGCCAATTTTTAGGGCTTCAGTAGCGTTGTATGTCTTTCCTTTGAAAACATGACCGTCATCCGTGAGTTTTTCGCCGTAATTGGCCTTGATGGTCGAGATAAATTCGTCTGTAATTATTTTAAGGCGCTCTTTGTAAGGCGCTTCGTTACCGGTGATCAATTCTTTGATATCGGCGTTTTTTTCTGTGGATTGAGGCGCATAGATTTCATAAATCTTTGCACCCCATTTTTCGAACATTGCTGAGAAGTCCTGAAATGACAGGTACGTTCCAATAGAACCAATGTGACTCGCAAAAGGGCTGGCAATTTTCATATTACAAGCTGACGCGATCCATTCAGCAGCTGAACATTGCATTTCTGAGGTGAAAGCAATTGTTGGTTTCTTCATGTTTTTGATGAAGTCTGCAAATTCAGCAGTTCCGGAAACTTGTCCGCCTCCAGAGTCGATATTGAAAAGAACTCCGGAGATATTTGGATTAGCATCAATATTTCGAAGAATACTCTGCATGTCCAAGGTTCCGAGGATATTGTATGTTGAATACTTTACAATCGGACCGATAATGTTAAATACAATTGGATATTTACTAGCACCATTAGAATTGGCGCTCATTTGTGCATCAATAGATTTAACGAATTTTTCCTGCACTTTTTCTGCAGAAACAAGAGTATTGGTTTTGAAGCCAATAATCATTTCAGTTAAAAATGACATTAGATAATTTTTATCTATTGCCAGAGGAGTATTAAAAAAATTAAGTCCGTGCATCTTGTTGATTTCACGGACAAAATTGTTTTAATGTCGAAGGTTAGGAAAGGACACTATTTAGTAAAAATCAAGATGATTTTATTACAACTAAATTGAATAGAGAAGTCTTCAAATTCCTTCAATTTTTTACAAAATTCACTGGAAAGCTCATTTGCACTAAATTCAAAAATAAATTGAAGCCCATTATCTGTAAATGAGAAACTAGAGTAGTGTAAGCTTAATAAAGTAAATAATTTATTCCTCATTAAACCTAAGTTTTTTGTATTTCTTGCTCTATTATAAGTCTTATTAACTATTTTAATTTTAGATCTGAATAATGCAACTAAATCATCGGTTATTTCTTCAGCTAACCAGCAATATTTTGCCCCTCTTCCCGTTCCCGTTTTTATGATTATATTTGATGAATAAAGAGCTTCTCTAGCCGAATCAGACATAGAACTATCATTGATCAGGCGAGATAGACTAAAAGTTTCGTTCGTTTTAATTTTAGCTTTTAAAGCCTTTAAAAATTCCTTATATTTTTTTATAATTTCCGAGTTATTCATTTTACAGATTTGTTATTTTTGGTTTGATAATAGTTTCTCCAGAGATTGCAATGGTATATTCATCGTCTCCAGAATTATTATTTAACCGATTGTCAATGAAATCGATCTTTAACGATTCCCGACTATTTCCATAGAGTATTTTATCAACGTTTGTGACTTCTATGATAGCGAAACCTTTACGATTAAAGTATTCTTCGCATTTTTTTATATTATCTGAAGATAAATCCAACAGTGGGAAATTAATATCCACTGCAGTAAAATCATTACCCAGTCTTCTCTTTGAAAGAATACTTCTGGATAATGTCTCCGGGAGTAAATGAAATACATATAGAACTTTAATTGGATCTGGGAAAACTCCATTAAAAGCATTGATGTATGAAACATCTAAGGCTCGGTAAATTTCGATTGATCTTACCTCTCTAAAAAAGGACTCAGATTGATTTTTAAATTCTTCCATATTTTCGGCGCAATTTTCTACATAAATTTATTTGAACTTATGCAGATTTTTAAGTTTGTAACGATTAAAATCTTTTCTCAGAGTTTCATAGGATAATTCCTCCTCCGTGATGTCATACATTGCAAGAAAATCAAGGATCGTTGTTTGAAATTCTATTCCATAATTGATCTGATTAAAAATGCAAGTAGTGTAAAGTTCCTCCCTGATATTTCTTTCAATCAGGTGCGACAATTGGAAAGCTCGTTTTTGGCCATGTTGGAAGCCATTTCGTTGAGCCTTGTCCATTCCCAGGGTGGAAAAGACGGTCAAATTGACCACCTAATTTCGGAGTAAATTGACCACTGATTTCGGAGCAAAGTGACCACCACTTTCCGGTCCAAAATGACCACCTGTTATCTGGGTTATATTTGAGATAAAAACGACTTGATTTTTTCATGATGTTAGCGTCATACATTCGTTAAAAAAAGCGGATTATGGCAAATAAAATAACAGACATGAGTAAAATTAGAAAAGTCATAAAATTCTACAGCACTGGAAAGAGCAAGTTATTTATAAGCAGCTATTTATCCCTTTCCAGAAATACCGTTAAAAAATACATCTCATTGTATGAGATTCTGGGCTTAAACCTTGATGCGATCAATGCCAAGACAGATGCCGAGCTGGAACTTTTGTTTTCCAATACCACCGCGGAGTCCATTAGCCCCAAACTACAGTCCCTGTACGATTTTTTCCCAAAGATGGAACGTGAGCTCAAAAAGGTAGGAATCACTATCCATCATATGTGGGAGCAATATCTTGCACTGCATCCTGATGGTTTTCAGAGTTCACAGTTCCGGCATCATTACAAGATATGGGGCAAGCGTGTGAACCCGGTGATGCATATGAATCACAAATCCGGTGATAAGATGTATGTCGATTATGCAGGGAAAACACTCTCCATTATTGATAAGGAAAGCGGGGAGCTTAAAGAAGTTCAGTTTTTTGTAGCTATTCTGGGAGCAAGCCAGTACACGTATGCTGAAGCCTCTATGAGCCAGCAGAAGGAAGATTTTGTACGTTCTGTAGAAAATGCCATCCGCTTTTTTGAAGGCACACCGGCAGCGATCGTTCCTGATAATTTAAAATCCGCAGTGATCAAAAGCAGCCGTTTTGAACCCACCATCAATGAGACCCTGGCCGATCTGGCCGAACATTATGAAACGACCATCTTGCCTGCCAGGGCTTACAAACCGAGGGATAAATCCTTGGTAGAGGGAGCGGTAAAGATCCTGTACAGAAGGATCTACGCCAACCTTCAACAGGGATCCTGCGGCCTGGATGAACTAAATAGTGAGATCTGGGATCTGTTGGACTCTCATAACAAACGCAAGCTCACAGGACGCCCTTACTCCCGCTACGAGCTGTTCCTGGAGGACGAGAAGCAGCAGCTGCGCCCACTGCCTGAGCGTCGTTTTGAGATCAGGTACCAATCCTTTGCAACAGTGATGCAGAACGGGCACGTACAGTTGAGCCGGGATAAGAACTACTACAGTGTTCCGTACCAGTATATCAAGAAAAAGATCAAGATCCTATACACATCTTCCACTGTGGAGATCTACTATAAATACAACAGGATCGCGATGCACAGGCGCAATTACAAGCCTTATGTCTACACGACCATTACAGAACATTTAGCCAGCACCCACCAGTTCGTGGCCGGATGGAGTGCTGCCCGCTTTATCGATTGGGCAAACAGTATTGATACTGCAGTGGGAGAATATATCCTCCAAATTATCGACAGTCGGAATCATCCCGAGCAAGCTTACAAAAGCTGCCTGGGAATCCTGAACTTCGAAAAGAAAGTAGGAAGAGAGCGATTGATAAATGCTTGTAAACGGGCATTGGATTTTAAGATCTACAGCTTTAAGACCGTACAGAAGATATTGGAGAACAATCTGGATCAGATGATCGATCCGGAAAAAGAAGAAAAGGAGCAGGAACTGCCTGATCACGGCAACATCAGAGGAAAACAATATTATCATTAAATATCAACAGTTATGAACGAACCGACAGTGAGCAAAATGAAGCAAATGAAGCTTTACGGCATGCACAATGCCTTTAAGACCGCTATTGAAAGCGGAAGGACAGACCATTATACCCTCGACCAGTTTATATCGATGCTCATCGATGCCGAATGGGATGAGAGGCACAACAGGCGCATAGAGCGAAGCATCAAAAATGCAAAGTTCCATTACAGGTCCAGTATTGAAAGTATCAACTTCGATGACACCCGCAATCTCGACCGTAATCTGGTAATGTGTCTTGCAGGATGTGAGTTCGTAGAAAAAAATGAAAACATCCTGATCACAGGAAGTACAGGCGTGGGTAAAAGTTACCTGGGAACCGCATTGGGCTATCAGGCCTGTATCGAAGGCTTCAAGGTCAATTATTTTAATACTTCCAAGCTGTTTGCCAAACTAAAAATGGCAAAAGCAGACGGGTCATACCTGCGCGAACTTGCAAAAATACAAAGACAGGATGTGATCATCCTTGATGATTTTGGTCTTCAGGCTTTGGACAGTGCCAACAGGATAACCCTTCTGGAGATCATAGAAGACCGTCACAACAACGGATCCATCATTGTAACATCGCAGATCCCGGTGCAGGGCTGGTATGACATTATTGGTGAAAAGACCATTGCCGATGCTATTCTGGACAGACTTATACATCAGTCTCACCGCCTGGAACTCCAGGGGGAATCTATGAGAAAAAAGAGAGGAGTTAACAGGGAGTAATTATTTATTATATTTGAATACTAATTGACACATGAAAAACAAGAGTTTTTATCAAATTTAAGGGTGGTCAATTTAAACCGAAATTACCTGGTCACTTTGAATTGAAATTGGGTGGTCAATATCACTGGAATTTACACCTACAGGCACTAAAATCTATTAATTCTGTAGTACTATTAAAATGGGACAAACCTGATAATGTGAAAATTGGCAATATATGGGCTATGAAGGTTTCTTACGAAAGAAAATTCTTAGGAAATGAAATAGTTAGGAATTCATCGTATTATATTCAAGATAGCGATAGAATTCACATCATTTCTCTTAGTTATAAAGTTAAAGAGGAAGATATCTGGAAGCCTATAATGGCGAAAACTATAATGTCACTAAATACAAATAATTAAATGACAGATAATCGAAAGCTTCCATCACTAAAATCCTTAGGTATTGCAAGTAACATATCAAGTTGTTTGATGACAATTATTTTATGTTTACCTATTCCTATTTTATTCTTTTTTTTACAGAAAAGAATGACGAGAATATTTTCAATCTATAATAGCTACACGAAGTTTATCGAAGGAGAAATAGAGTTAGAAAAATTCAGTAAAAAGCTTACTAAAACTAAAATAGGTCTTTTTGTATTTGCATTTGTTTGGTTACTTATTACCGTTTTGGTGTGCATAAATAGTGATATGAAGAATATAATAGGAAATTCGGTGGTTATTTTACCTATAGCTTTAACTGTTCCATGTATAATTCTATGTAATAAAATAAAACGTTATTTGTAGTTTTAACTGCAAGTGCTTATTCATAACAAGTATAAAATTGCACTTCTTTGGAAAGCTTGAAACTATCTTTAAACATATTTAATGAATCTCGACTTTAATGAAACATTTTATACTATTAGTTCATTTATATTATTTGGACTTACTGTATTCATATCAATAAAAACAGAATTATCAATTTCGGAAAATAAAAAGGAAATATCTATTATTTATCTTGGTGCAATTGTATTAATTCTCCTAATAATGTCAGCCATTTTTGGCATAGATAAAACATCAATGAAAATCGGAAGAATAATCGGAGATTTGATTCAGAAAAGTATTCTTTTAATAGTAGGTATAATGTGTTTCGCTATTGTAGTATTTTCTTTTTTCATTCTGATTACAAAAGATAAGAAACGGTTTATTAAGAATGCTAAAAATGATATTGTTAATTTTTTTAAAGTGAATAATGAAGATTCAGATAAATAACTCCTTAAAGCATTTAAAACAGCTCAACGACAATCCTTTTACATTACAAAAGATTGCTTATTGGTTATATGAATATCATGGTCTATACAAAGAAGTTAAAGCTTATTCTGAAACTCTTTGCGAACAATGTCAGAAATGGCAACAAAAAGGATTGCCTTATGACTGTTTACAACAAGCCGATTATTGTACTAAGAGATATAGGTTTTTTACAAGCTTTTACGATGAAGTTGAATATGGTATTAAAGTTCAGGAATTAGATGCAGTTTGTAAAGTTGCACTTGAAGAATATAAAACCAACAACAATGATTCACAATTAAAAGAATGGTTGATAAAGTACTTTGATATTGGCTACAACAAACTGGCTATTTTCTATTATGACCATTTGGATTATAGTGTTGATAATGATGAGGTAGTTCATCCTCATTTTGGAAACTCGCCAATAGGAGAATTTGGAGTTTGTATTGACAGAAAGTATTACGAGAACCTTATTGAATTTGATGATGTATTTAAAATGCTATTTTATGAGAGAAAAATATATCCAGAAAAACTAAAAGAAATAGAAGAGGAAATGCAGAAGGTAGCTATACCTATGATTCCAATTCCTAAAATTGATTAACAGCCACCTTTTGGGTGGTTTTTTTATACCCTTATATTAATGAAAAACAATATTTATGATTACTTGATTTTTAAACTTGATAGTGAATATGCAGATTATGAATTTGACTTAATTTCTATTCCGCCTTATGAATTTATTGAGAATGGATTGTCATTAGAGCCTTATGAATACTTTGGTGAGATACTTGAGGTTTTAGAATTAAGAACAAAGCACATTCTTATGTATTTTAATGCTGATGTATTGATGAGAGTAGAATTCCTATATCCAGGTGACATATTAGATTTTTTAAAACAGAAATTAGAAGAGATACAGGGTATTAAGTTACCAGAATATATGATGTTGATTCTGAGAATGGATAAGAAATTCTCGGTATTGATGTATCAGAATAAGCTATTACAAAACAATTTAAATCAAAGAAATGAATAAAACCATATCAGAAGTTTCTGAAATCCAGGTTTCTTACAAACCTAACAAAATTGTAATTTCAAAGATTGCTACAAGCTTTGATGCTGTTCAAATTATAAGAAAGTTTTGGAATGAAGAAACAATAGAAATGCAGGAGGAAGTAAAAGTAATCTTGCTTAATAATTCAAACTGTGTATTAGGAATCTATAATTTATCCAAAGGTGGAATTACAAGTAGTTTAGTAGATATTAGACTTGTATTATCAGTAGCATTAAAATGCTTAGCTCAAGGTATTATATTAGTCCACAATCATCCAAGTGGAAATTTAAAGCCAAGTTCAGCAGATTTGGACATTGTAAAGAAATTAAAGGAAAGTTGCAAGATTATGGATATTAATTTGTTTGATAGCATTATTATAACAAAAGAAAGTTATATGAGTTTTGCTGATGATGGACTTATTTGAGCAGATTAATATTCAAGAGGCATACAATTCGGCATACCAAAATCCGAAATCTATTTTAAGTTATTGTAAATAAGTTAATTATAGAGTAGGGTGGTAGTCGTGTCCCCGCTACCAACAGGAGAATCAGAAATGGTTCTCCTTTTTTTGTCATTTATGCTAAAGTTTAAAACAAAAAGATCCCACTTCATTGAAACGGGATCTTTTTTGTTTATGTAGTTCCTTATTTAACCAAAGTATCGAAAGGAGCCAATTTGAAATCTTCAGATTTTACCTGTTCAAAATAAGATGCTTTTGTCATCCCTTTTAATTTACCTGCTGCTTTTGAAGCTGCTGTAAAGTCAGTATCGATTTTAGTAGCAATCTCTGTAGGCTTAAAATCTTTTTTCACAGAATCATCTTCTACTCCTAAATATCCGTTTTTCTTTGTGATATAATTAATGAAGTTATCGTAATTACCTAATGTGTTTCTGAAATACAACGTGTGATAATTCATACATTTTGTTGCTTTCTTAGAAGATTTATTGACGATACAGCTTGCCATATTTCCTCTGTAAAGATCAAACTCTAATGCAACAGCATCGTATTCTTTTTTAAGAGCAGTTTTACCATTGGTAAGAATGGAGTTATCATTCTGCGATTCGCTTATTTTTTTCAAATGTTCCAAAACTAAAGGAACGGTGTTTTCAATTTTTGTTTTTGCTTCAGTAACCGACCCGAAAACAGAAGATGTCTGCGCTGATGTTACATTAAATATCAACAACATTAAAACAGAAAGTAGAGTATATCTTTTCATTAGAAATTTTTAAAGCACTAAAATAAATATATTTTCTCATTCTGTCCACATTCATTTTAATTTTATTTAATAAAATTTAACAAGTTTTAAGAATTTACACTCATATTTAGCTTTTCTCTGATGATTAATAATTGCATATTTTCTATTAATTAAAAATTTAACATATTTTAATATTTTTTAATTATTTGATTATCAGTAATTTATTTGTTTTTAATTTTTATCACTAAAAAAATAGTTGTTCGATTGAAAAATATTTCTACATTTGTATAACTAATTTATTAGTGATACGATTTTTTTAGTAATTTTATCACTTAATCTAAATTAAAATTATGATCATCCAAACTTTAACAAAAGCAGAAGAACAGGTAATGCAGTTTTTATGGAAACTCGAAAAAGGTTTTCTTAAAGATGTTTTGGATCTTTATCCGGAACCAAAGCCTCATACCAATACAGTTTCTACGATTCTGAAAGTTTTAAAAGATAAAGAGTTTGTAGATTATAATGTGTACGGAAGACAACACGAGTATTTTCCTTTGGTTACCAAAGAGCAATATTCTGGGAAAACGATGAAGAGTCTGGTGAAAAACTATTTTAAAGGTTCTTACAAAAGTGCCGTTTCTTTTTTGGTTGAAAAAAACGAAATGACTGTTGAAGATCTTGAAATGTTATTAAGCGAACTTAAAAATAAAGACTAATATGGAAGCTCTGATTTTTTACTTCGGAAAAGTAATCATCTGTTCGGGTGTAATGTTTTTGTATTATCAGTTGTCTTTAAAAGACAAGACCTTTCATCATTACAACAGATTTTATCTTTTGTCGGCAATGTTGATCTCGATTTTGCTGCCTTTGATTAAAGTGGAAGATTTTACCATTGAGGTTAATGAGAATCTGTTTGTGTTGATTAATAAGTTACAAAATTTAAATACAAATAAAACCATAAGCCATGACTACATTTATTTTAGAATTATTTTTTCAGCTTTGGGGCTGGTTTCTCTCTATTTTTTAGGGAAATTCATGTACGGGATTTTCAGAATCCAACAGCTCAAAAATCAGTTTAAAAAAGAAAGTTTTGAAGGGGTAAATTTTTACCAGACCAATCTTTCTGAGGCTCCGTTTTCGTATTTCAAAAATCTTTTCTGGAAAAACTCTATTGTTATCAATTCAGAAGTTGGAAAGCAGATTTTAAAGCACGAAATGGTTCATATTGAACAAAAACACTCTATCGACAAGATTTTTATAGAGATTCTTACTTCTGTTTTTTGGTTCAATCCGTTCTTTCATATCATCAAAAAAGAAATCAATTTAATACACGAATATCTGGCTGATAAAAAAGCCGTCAAACAATCGGACACAAAAGCATTTGCGCAGATGCTTTTAGCAAGCCACTTTTCCGGAAAACCGTTGCCTGCGACCAGTCCGTTTCTAAGTTCAAACCTTAAAAAACGACTCAAAATGTTACAAAAACCTCAAACAAAATTCGGGTATGCGCGCAGAATATTTGCCTTACCGGTTTTATTCACCGTTGCATTTGCATACATGGTTAATGCAAAAAACAAAGAAATAAAAGAAGTAAATAACGAAATTGAAAAAGCAGTTGCTGAAATTAAAAGAGACACTATCTCTCCAAAAAATGAAACAGAGCAAATTGTAAAATTGCAACAGGAAAAAATATCAAAAGCTAATGAAAAGCTAAAAATTCAGTCTGACAAGCTTAAAACTTTAAGTGAAAAATCAAAAGAAAAAGCTGCCGAACTTCAGAAAATAGCAAAAGAAAAAGGTGAAAAAAGCTATGAATTTGAACTCAAAGCTAAAGAGTTGAAACAGCTTTCCGGAGAAATGGATAAAATTGCCCGTGACAAGCAGTTTTCTATGGATTTTGATGATTTGCTAAGCAGAAGAGACAAAATGCTGGCTGAAAATGATGCTAAAGTTATTCTTAAAGACATGAGTTTTAAAAGAGTATTTCCTGATGGAGATAACTATAAAATAAGCGTTAATGGGGAGGAATTAGATTTAGAAAAAATGTTTGATTCTAAAGAATTCAAAGAGAAAACGGGTTTAACTGATGAAAAGATTAAGTCTTTAAAAAGTACTTTTTTATCGCCTGAATTTAAAAAGAAATACAACAATATCAATAAGTTCTATATAAACGGAAAAGACGTATCTGCAATTACTCCAGAAAATTCGAAAAAATTAGAAGTTTTTAGAAATTATGGCTACAGAATTTTAGATGGTGAGCTTGATCGTAGAATGGATCAAATAGTAAAAGGTAAAAATAACCTTTCTAAAAGAGATCAAAGAAAACTTGAAAAATTGTCAAAAGAAAAAGCAGAACTTTCTAGAAAGCAAGCAGAACTCTCTAAAAAACAAGCAGAAATCATCAGAGAAAAAGCTCAAAACAATCCGTGGATTGTTTCAGTAAACGCTCATGCACCGAAAGTAAGTTACTCTGCAAGTTCTTCTTATACAGATTTTTCAAAGCCTTCTAATAGTAAATTTCTTTCTACAGGCGGAACTTTCCAAACCAATGTGAAAGATATGATTAAATCTAATTCTGTGGGTGATATAAAATATTTCATTGATGGGAATGCAAGTTCTAGTGAAGAAATGCAAAGTCTTGATCCAAAGAATATAGAATCTATTAATATCAATAAAACGAAAATTTCAGGCAAAGACGCAGGGGAAATTCATATCAAAACAAAACAAAAATAATCTTTAAAGATTTAAATACTCACAAAATAAGTTTTAGAATGAAAAAACTAATAACCGTTTTCAGTGTATTGCTCATCGGGATCTTTACCAATGCTCAAAACAAACGTTTCACTTACGAATACCGTTTCATACCAGATTCTACCAATGTAAGCGATGTAAAAACGGAGATGATGAATCTTGATATTGCCGATTCGGGATCTAAATTTTACAGCTACACTGCTTATCATTCAGATTCTATTATGAGAGTTGATTTGGAAAAACAATTGGCTTCAACCGGGATGATAAATGTTAAGACTGATGATCGAAAAGGCTCGGTAAGATATTCAATTTCCAAAAAATATCCGAAATATGAAGTTTTCCTTCATAACAGAATTTTGAGAGATCAGTATAAAGTTTCTGATGACCGAAAAATAGATTGGAAAATAAGCTCAGAAAAGCAAAAAATCGGAGAATGGAATACACAGAAAGCTGAAACTGAATTTGGAGGAAGAAAATGGGCAGCTTGGTTCACTTCAGATATTCCGATTCAGGATGGACCGTACAAATTTCATGGTCTTCCCGGTTTGATTGTAAAGCTTGAAGATCTTAGTAAATCTCATGTTTTTAATCTGCAGGCTGTAAAAAATCTCACGGAAATTCCAAAAGATGTTTTTGGAGAAAAGGAAATTTTAGTCAATCAAAAGCAATACGATAAATTGGTTAAAGAATATGAAAATGATCCTACAAAAGGATTAAAACAAATGCAGATGGGCGGTGTTACGATGATTATGAAAGAAGGTACCGGTAATCAAATGAAAGATCAGGAAGAACGTCTGAAAGCAAGAATAAAAAAAGATAACAACAGAATAGAACTTAATAAAACAAAGTAGAATGAAAAAAATATCTTTAGCACTTTTATTAATTATAGGATTCTCAAGTTTTGCTCAAAACCGTTTTTTCTACGATTATAAATTTATTCCCGATTCTACAGATAAAGCAAACGTTTTGAAAGAAATAATGCTTTTGGATATTGATAAAAGCGGATCAAAATATTACGGTCAGGAAAAGTTTATAGCAGATTCTACTTCTCAGGCAGATTTAGAGAGACAATTAAAATTGAGTCCCAACAACATTAGTATCAGTAGAAACGATAAACCGGGAATGATTTCTTACAAGGTTACCAAACAATATCCTGATTTTAAAACTCACCTTTTTACAAGGATTTCCAACGACAGTTATAAAATTGAAGAAGATAAAAAACCTGAATGGAAAATTCTTCCCGAGAAGCAGAAAATTGGAGAATACAATGCTCAAAAAGCAACAACAAAATATGGCGGAAGAGAATGGACGGCTTGGTTTTCGACGGATTTACCATTTCAAGACGGACCTTATAAATTCTACGGACTTCCCGGTTTGATTGTGAAAATTGAAGATAAAACAGGTTCACATTCTCTGACTTTAGTTGGAAATAAAACGATTCAAGCTACTACAGAAAAGGAGATGAATCTTCCGCAAGGAGTTCAGCTTTATGGAATGGGAGGGAAGGATATTGAGATTAATAAAGCTCAGTTTAAAAAAGCATGGAAAGCATATAAAAGTGATCCCACGAAAAATATGCGAGAAATGATGTCTAAAAATTCTGATACCAATAAGATTGTTTTTAAAACAAAAACAGCCGATGGAAGAGAGATTTCAGATCCTAATCAGGTTTTCAGAGAAATGGAGAAAAAAGCAAAGGAAGGTTTTAAAAAGAACAATAATCCTATCGAGCCGGAATTGTATAATTAGTTGTTAGATTATTTGAATTTAAACTATTAAATATTTTCAGAGACTGTAAAATCTCATTCATAATAAAAACAAGCGAGGAAATTTTTCCCCGCTTGTTTTTATTTTAAATTCTTTGAATAATATAATTTTTGATTTTTACATAGGATGGATGTCAAACCATCAACTATCAACCAAAAACGATCAACAAAATAAATTAACTTACTTTTTTCCAGTCAACCACTGATCCTGAAGTTTCTGTTCTGCAGGAGTAGGATTGGCTTTAAATTTAAGCGTTTCCAGCGTTATTTTATCTAAAACAGCTTTTCCTTTCAAATCAATTTTGTCCATTTTATCGCCGTTTTTACGAAGAATGGTTACGGTAACGTTTTGTCCGTCTTTAATCGATTGTGCATAGCCGATAAATTCCTGTGCATTTTGAATATTGATAGTTTTTCCGTCTAAAGCAAAAACTTGATCGGTAATTTTCATTCCGATGCTTTTTGAGAATGGTGACAATGCAGAATGATCATCAAAAGCAAAAGCATTGTTCTTCTCATCATATCCGGTTTGTGCAGGATCTTTGATAAACCAAAACATTGGCGGAGTTTCTTGTTTCGTGATTTCAACACCCACTTCTTTCAGATATTCTGCATAAGGAGTTGGCTGACTTCCTGCAATATATTTATTGTAAAAATCTTTTACTTGCGGATATCCAGTGATGGTTACCAATTCGTCAATCAGTTTATCATCTTTAAAAGGTTTGTTTTCACCAAATCTCTGAGATAATTTTCTGATCATATCGCGATAACCCATTTCTCCGTTTGATAATTTTCTCAGTTCAATATCAAGACACATCGTCAAAAGCGTTCCTTTTTCGTAAACGTTTCTGTACTGATCTTTATACTGATCCTGAAGAATATTTTTACTCATCACCGTAAAAGGCATGGTGTCATCATAGCTTTTAGAGTTTTTGATCTTGTCGCCGATTCTCTGTAAAAACTGGTCTTTCGTAATCAATCCTTCCTGAATCTGGAATAAATTGGCAAAATATTCGGTTCCGCCTTCATACATCCAAAGATGCTGAGACATTTTAGGATCTGCATAATCGAAATAATGAATTTCTTCAGAATGCGTCTTCAAAGGATTTACAGTGTGGAAAAACTCATGAGAAACTACATCAACAATAGACTCGTCAATTGCTTCTTTAGGCATCATCTCGTGAAGGACAACACTTGTAGATTCGTGATGTTCCAAAGCTCCGAAACCTTTGATTTGCGGACCTTCAGTTCCTGCAAGATAAAGCATGATTGCATATTTCTTATTGGTATTCATATCACCCAAAAATTTCTTTTGAGCAACGACCATTTTTTCTAAATTTTCTTTAAAATCTGCAGCTTTGTATTTTCCTGTCGGAGAATAAACACCCAAAACAAGATCCATTCCGCCTGCATTGAATGTAATGTAATCAGGTTTTGAATACATTAAAGGAGAATCGGTCAGTTTAGCATAATTGGCTAATGTAAAAGTATCTGTTGCTTCAGATTTATCCTGATCTACCAAAGCGGTCGTTCCGTAAAAATCATTAGGTTTCTGAATTACCAATTGATACGGAACATCCTGCATATTGTCGATATAACCTACAAAACCGTGTGTGTTAATCAAATAAACTTTTCCCTGTTCGATATCTGTTCCGGAAGGGGAAAATACAGCTTTATGTTTACCGGTTTCGTTTTCCTCATCAAAACTGTCGTTTACCCAATACGTAATTTTACTTAAAGCTTTTGCGTTTTTTAGGGAATAGGTATTGTCATTCACTTTGGTAAAAGCGATCTCTTTTCCTTTATTATCTAAAAATTTTATTCCTTCTATAAATCTTCCGTAATCATCCACAGAATAAGTTCCGGGAACCGTCTTTGGAAAGTGAAATTTTACGTCATTCGATTTCATTTTCGGAAATTCCATCGTAACGGCGATTTTATCGTCTTTTACATTCACCAAGTCGATGTTTGTTTTTATAGATTGCGCTTGAACGAAAGCCACCGCAAGAATTCCTAAACTAATTGCTATTTTTTTCATTAGGTTTATTTTATTGATAAGTAGTTGATTTTAAATTGAGTTTGTTACAGAGAAATTTATAATTTTTTGCTAAACTTTAGTTAAAAAAAGCAAAACCATACTTATGATTTTGCCTTTTAAAATTTCATTAAATCTGTTTATACTTAATATAATAATTCTTGCTAAACTCTACCGGATCTGAATTTTTAAGCTTCAAAGTCTGCCAAGATTCACTCGGTGAGATGGTATATTCACCGAATCTTATCGGAAGGTTTAGGTTTTTTACACCTTTTACAAAACGGTATTTCAAATCTGTCCCTTTTTGAGCATATTCTAAAACGGGAACATCGGTTGTCCGTAAATATTGGTTAAAAATCGATGTGAAATCGAAACCTGCTTTCTCTGAAATATATTTTTCAACTTGCTCGGTTGTAACGGTTTGATGATAAAAATCTTTATTTAAACCTCTTAAAATTTGTCTGAATTTTGCATCATCATTAATGATCTGTCTCATCGTATGAACCATACTTGCGCCTTTCGCATACATATCGCCGCTTCCTTCATTTCGGACTCCATATTTTCCGATAATAGGAACATCGTTTTCAATATTATTCTGAATTCCCTGCGCATACATATCCGCAGATTTTTTATCCATATAATTTTCGGTGAAAAGAACTTCAGAATAATTGGTGAAAGCTTCATGAATCCACATATCGGCTTGATCTTTTGCCGTAATATTATTGGCAAACCATTCGTGTCCACTTTCATGAATAATGATGAAATCCCAGTTTAAACCAACTCCGGTCTCTGAAAGATCTCTGCCTAAATATCCGTTTTGGTAACCATTTCCGTAAGCGATATTGCTCTGATGTTCCATTCCCAAATGAGGGGAATCTACCAATTTGTAAGAATCTTCATAAAAAGGATAAGGACCAAACCAATATTCAAACGCTTTTAGCATTGGTTTTACCTGTTGAAACTGTTTTTTTGCTTTTTCTAAATTATAGTCGATTACCCAATAATCAAGATCCAGTTTTCCTTTTTCTCCAGTGTAAGAATCTTTAAAATTTACATATTTTCCGATATTCGGAATAATAGAATAGGCATTGATCGGGTTTTTGACTTCCCAGGTGAAAATATTTTTATTGTTCTCTGTCTTTTTGCTGATTAATCTTCCGTTTCCAACTCCAACTAAATTTTTTGGAGTAATAATTTTCATAATGATTCCGTTATCGGGTTCGTCACTCCAAATATCTTTTGTAGGAAGCCAGACTGAAGCACCAATTCCTTCATCGGCAACGCTCATCCACGGATTTCCTTTTTCATCTTTTGTAAAAATCCAGCCTCCGTCCCAAGGTGCTCTTTTTGCAATCGTCGGATTTCCGGAATAGCCAATATCAATGGTGTATTTTTCTCCCTTTTTAAAGTTTTTATGAGAGGAAATAAAAATAAAATCACCTTCTCTTTTAAATGGTTTAGAAGTAGGGAAGCTACATTGTACAACATCAGCTTTCATTGGCTGTTGCAGATCAATCTGAAAAACAGGATTTGAAATATCTTTGGTAATCTCAAAACTTATTTTATTATTTCCCGCAATACTTTTTTGCTGAAAATCAGCTTCTACAGAAAGTTCATACTTTTTTACATCCCAGAAATTTCTGAATTCGGTATTAGAACCTTTTAAGGTGTCCTGTTTTGTAAATGTTTTACCTTTTTCGAAAAACTGACCGAAAGCTAAACCTGAAACTAATAAAATTGAGTAAGATATTTTTTTCATTAAGATGAAATTTGACTAAGGTCAAAATTAAAGAATATTGATTGGAATCTATTCATAAAAAGATATAAATCTCTTGAGTAAAGGTATATTTTTTTCTCCGTAAACATATCTTGAATAAGGATGGTAGTAGGGATTGTCAATTATATCTTTATAACTGAAATAATTAAATTTTGAATTTTTCACATAATCAAAAATTCCTCTTGCTGTCTTTTGTAAATATTCAGAATGCTTTGTTTTACGATAAGTGTAAAAATGAAAAAAACCTAAATAGACGGGTTTGTTTTTAAATTCACTAATCACTTTGTGTAAATCAATATATAATAAATCCTGATTAGCATTTTCAGCCTTTTGATAAGCAAGGTTTATTTTTGGTTCACAGATGTTATATAGATTGTAAATTTGAATTATACCATTAAGTTTTAAATCTTTGTCTACATGGTTACCATTAAAAATTGTAGCAATCTTTCTTATGGTAGGATCATTACTAGATACTGACCAGGTTGCGCTATTTATTTTTTCTCCTAAAAAATTTGAAATGTTTTGGTAAGTCGAATCGTCTAATGCAATTCCGGGCTTTGCGCTCCCCGGATTTTTCATTACTATAGAACCAATTAAGTCCCAAGAATCTCCGAATTGTAAAAGTGTTTTTGTACGAAATTGTAATCCATTATGTTCTATAAACTCTGCGAAAACTTTCATGTTTTTTTCATATTTAATATTTATCAAATATATAATCTGAAATGCAAAATCTATATCATTTCTACTAATTAATTGATAGCAAGAAAACAAGCGGCGCGAAAATCTTTGATTTTCGCGCCGCTACTATTTATATTAATTTTTTTAAGATTTTTGAACCGTTTTTAAAGCGACATCACGTTTTTGTACCTTTTTATAAGTGTAACCACACATTACAATACTGAACTCATACAATAATAAAAGCGGTAAAGCAGCCATAATCATACTCAAAACATCAGCAGGAGTAATAATTGCGGCAACCACCATAATCAAAACAATAGCGTGTCTTCTGTACGTTTTCATAAACTTAGGATTCAGAATTCCGATATTGGTAAGGAAATAAATTAAAACCGGAAATAAAAAGACAACGCCCATTCCTAAAACAACCTGTAAAAATAGAGTAGTGTAATCACTAAGGTCATATAACGGAATAATAATGTCTGAAATTTTAAAAATAACTCCAAAATTTACCGCAAAAGGTAAAATCAGGAAATATCCGCATAAAACTCCGGTCATAAATAAAATCCAAACTGAATTGATAATGAAAAGCGAATTTTTTCTTTCATTAGGATGCAAAGCCGGACTGATGAATCGCCACAATTCCCAAACGATATAAGGAAAAGCTACCACAACTCCACCAAAAATAGAAACTGCCATCATCACATTAAATTGCTGATACAGTCTCTGAACTCGCACCGGAAATTCATCAGGTAAAGTAATGCTGTCTTCACCCAAAATCCATTGTGAAAACTCATTCACCAGTTTAAACGTAGGGAAATCATTTCGGGTAGGACCAAAAAAGATATGATCCATGATCCAGTTGATATTAAAACCGACAACAACTGCCGCGATAACAATAGCAAGAATAGAGCGGATTAAATGCCCTCTCAATTCCCCAATATGTCCGAAAAAGGACATGTCTTTATCTTCTGCCATAAATATATGTTATGAATTCTGAGATTCGATTTGCAATGATAATAATTATTTTAGTTAATTATTGTTCTGATAAGCTAATTCTTTATCTAATAAAGTTTTTAATTCGGAGTCAGGAGAAAATTTCACATGAAATGTAAATGGAATTTTGTACCAAATCTCTTCTTTAATAGTATATACGCTTAATTCTTTTAAAATGGATTTTAAAACTTCAAATTGTGGTTGAGCATTGGCTACAGAAATTTCATAAACTTCATACTGATCTCCGCCATCATTTTCTGTTTTTATATTTCCATGAATTAAAAATGAACCTAATAAATAAGATAATAATTGGTTTTTTGTTCCTTTTAAAACTTTGTCACGATTTAATCTCCCACGATAATTTTCTGTACCTTTTGTTTTAGAGAAAGAATAAAATTGATTGATTTCTTTTTCGTAAACATCAGAATTAAGAGAAACCCAATTTGCTAAAGTTTCAGAATTGAAGTTTGAAAATTTTAAACCGGAAACTTCTTGAAACCTTTTAATTTTATTGGTTTCATCTTTATTGACCATTAAAACATAGCCTTTATAATCACTATTTTTTAGTTCATAATTTCTACCTGAATAATTATCAACTGCTCCTAATAAATAATACGTTTTATCAATTTCCTGAGCATTTAGATTAAAAGATAAAAATGCAAAACAAAATATGATGAAATTTTTCACTTTAATAATCACTGAAAAATTAATTAATTCCTTCGTCTAATAATGTGTGAAGATCAATAATTCCAAAGTATTGTCCGTTTTCTGTTACAATTAATTGTCCGATGTTGTTGTCTTTTAAAATTTTCATGGCTTCTTTCGCCAAAACATCTTTCTCGATTGTTTTAGGATTTGCAGACATAATATCTTTTGCCAAAACTTTAGAAATATCATCTCCTTTCAATAACATTCTTCGCAAATCTCCGTCGGTAACAACTCCGATGATTTTTTCGTTATCTGTTACTACCGTGATTCCATGACTTGATGCACTGATAGAAATAATGACATCTCTGATTGAAGAATCTTCTGAAATCTGAGGTTTTTGTGAAGAAAGGAACTGCTCAACTCTCGCTGTTAAGTTTTTACCTAAACTTCCACCGGGATGAAATTTAGCGAAATCATTTTCTTTAAAGTCATTCATTTCCATAAGACATACGGCCAAAGCATCGCCTAAAGCCATTTGATTGGTTGTAGAACTTGTTGGAGCCAGCTTATTTGGGCATGCTTCCAAATCTACATGAGTATCTAAGATAACATCAGAAAATTCTGCAAGTTTACTTTTTCTGTTTCCTGTCATTCCAATGAGTGCAGAAGAATAATCTTTTAAATAAGAAACAAGATTGGTAATTTCAGGTGAATTTCCAGAATTGGAAATACATAAAACCACATCTTGTTTTTGAATAACCCCTAAATCTCCGTGAATTGCTTCCGAAGCATGTAAAAACTGAGAAGGAGTTCCTGTAGAATTTAGAGTTGCAACAATTTTATTGCCCACATGAGCCGATTTTCCGATACCAACTACGATAAGTTTTCCGGTAGCAGAATGAATCAGTTCTACTGCTTTTACAAATTCGTCTCCAATTCTTTCTTTTAATTTTTCCAGTTCGGAAATTTCTATGGTCAATGTGCTTTTTGCTATTGAGATAATATTGTCTCTTTCCATTTTTATAACGAAATTAGTATGTAGATTTACCAATGATTTCAATTTATACTTAATATAAATTTGGTTACTAAAAAATTCTATTACTTTTATTTTAAGTAAAAATTTTATAACTTTGGATTGGATGCAAATTTAGCAATACAAAATTAGATGAGCGCAAAAAAAGCCAATTTATCAGGCGAATTAAAAAAATACTTCGGATTTTCTACCTTTAAAGGACAGCAGGAAGAGATCATTAATAATCTCTTAAATGGAAAAGATATTTTTGTTCTTATGCCTACAGGAGGCGGTAAATCACTGTGTTACCAACTTCCGGCTCTTATTTCTGAGGGGACGGCAATTGTTGTTTCACCGCTTATTGCTCTTATGAAAAATCAGGTAGATGCAGTAAACGGACTTTCTTCTGAAACGGGTGTAGCCCATGTTCTTAATTCTTCTCTTAACAAAACTCAGACCAAACAGGTCTTTGATGATATAAAAAGTGGTAAAACAAAACTACTTTATGTAGCTCCGGAATCTTTAATTAAAGAAGATTATCTGGAATTTTTGAAAGATGTTAAAATATCTTTCGTTGCAATTGATGAAGCGCACTGTATTTCAGAATGGGGTCATGATTTCAGACCTGAATACAGAAATTTAAAACAAATCATCGATAAAATTGCAGATGTTCCTGTCATCGCTTTAACTGCGACAGCAACCCCTAAAGTACAGGATGATATCCAGAAAACTTTAGGAATGAGCAATGCTTTGGTGTTTAAAGAAAGTTTTAACAGAGCCAATTTGTTTTACGAAGTCACTCCAAAAGTTAATATTGATAAAGAAATTGTAAAATTTATCAATAAAAATAAAGGGAAATCAGGAATTGTTTATTGTTTAAGTCGAAGAAAAGTGGAAGAATTTGCCCAGCTTCTTCAGGTAAACGGTATCAATGCGCTTCCTTATCATGCAGGGCTCGATCAGAAAGTGAGAGTTGCCAATCAGGATAAGTTTCTGATGGAAGAAGCAGATGTAATTGTGGCAACGATTGCATTTGGAATGGGAATCGATAAACCGGATGTACGTTTTGTGATTCATTACGATTTTCCAAAATCTCTGGAAAGTTATTATCAGGAAACCGGTCGTGCGGGTCGTGATGGAGGAGAAGGGTATTGCCTTGCTTTCTACGATCCTAAAGATATTGAAAAACTGGAAAAATTCTTGGCTCAAAAACCTGTTTCTGAAAGAGAAATCGGCTTGCAGCTTTTAAATGAAGTAGTAGGTTACGCTGAAACTTCGATGAGCCGAAGACAGTATATTTTATATTATTTTGGTGAAACTTTTGATCCTATAAATGGTGACGGAGCCAAAATGTGTGACAATGCATCAAATCCGCCGAAGCTGAAAGATGCTACGGCTGATTTAAAGAAAACCTTAGAATTAATTAACGAAACGAAAGAGAAATTTAAATCTAAAGATTTGATTTCTGTAATTGTTGGAAAAGAAACAGCGGTTACAAAGTCGTACAAATTAGAGCAAAGCTCATTCTTTGGTTTTGGAAAATCTGAAAAAGATAATTACTGGAAAACAATTCTAAGACAGGCAACTGTACAGAATTTTTTACAGAAAGATATTGAAACATACGGTGTTTTAAAAATTGCCGAAAAAGGGCAAAAAGTCTTATCTGGTGATTTTAAAGAACCATTTTTGATTGCTGAAGACCGTGAATTTGATCTTTCACAGACAAAAGCAGAAAGCGATCAGGTGCAATTGCAGTCAAGTGGAGGTTTAGACCAAAACCTATTTACTCTTTTAAAAGAACTTAGAAAAAAAGTAGCCAAAAAACATGGGATTCCACCTTACACGGTTTTCATGGATCCTAGTTTGGAAGATATGACCGTTCAGTACCCTATTTCTGTTGAAGAAATTGCCAAAATCTACGGAGTCGGAGAAGGAAAAGCTAAAAAGTACGGAAAAGAATTTGCAGATTTTATAGCAAAATATGTTGAAGACAACAACATAGAACGTACTCAGGATATGGTTTTGAAGCAGGTTGCAAACAAATCTAGCCATAAAGTTTTTATCATTCAGAGTACCGATAAAAAAATTGACCTTGAAGATATTGCAAGAGCCAAAAATCTTTCGATGAACGATCTTTTGAAAGAGATGGAACGTATTGTTTATCAGGGTACAAAATTGAATATCGATTACTATATTGAAGACAATTTTGATGAAGATGTAGTAGATGATTTTATGGAATTTATGAACGAATCTGAAAGCGACAGTATGAAAGTTTTGCTTGATGAATTCGGAGATGAGCTTTCGGACGAAGAAGTAAGAATGCTGAGAATAAAATTTATCAGCGACGTAGCCAATTAATTTTTGATAAAATTAAAATGGAAAATCCAATATTAGAAGCAAAAAAGGAACTCATTCAGTGGATAAAAGAAATGGATGAGCTTGATGATATTGCAGAATTACTTGAGATTAAGAATAGAAAAACTTCAGTTCATCAAGTTGCAGAATCTCAAGCTGAATACGCTGTGAAAGATGACTTTGATGAACGATTTGCGAAAGGTATAACTGGCGAAGAGTTGATGAGAAAAGTTTATGCACATATTGAATCTTTACCTTGGAAAGAGAAATAATTTTTTCTAATGATGTTAAGGTATTCCTTACAGATTTAGTAGATATTTTATATTCAAAAAACTATTTTGGTTTTGAAGAAGATGCTAAATCTTATGTACAGGAAATTGTTTTCTATATAATGAATTTTGATTTTCAGGTTAATATTTATGAAACTCCTGAGAGTTTTAAAAAGTTTGGAAGAAAATTTTTTAGATACAAAGCAAACAACAATACGTCTTGGTATATATTTTTTGATCAGAAAGAGCATAAATTTTTAATAAATCATATTACAAATAATCATTCTCAGGATTTTCAAGACCTATTGTGAGACTAAATTCCTTTGAAAATATTTTAAAAAAATCTTAGGATGAATAAGAAAATTTCTGTCATGTTTATTCTGCCGGATCTTGAAACCGGAGGTGCAGAAAGAATCGTTACCACCATTGCAAATCATCTTTCCAGAGATCGTTTTGAGCCTATGATTTTGCTTTTACGGAAAGAAGGTGGTTACTTACATTTTCTAAAAAAAGATGTAGAAATTATTGACATCGATACCGAAAGAATCAGACATTCTTTAAAGCCTATTCTTTCACAAATTTACCGCAGAAAACCCGATATTGTTTTTTCGGGTTTTGGAGAAGTAAATGCATATTTGTCTGTATTTATTAAGCTTTTTCCGAAAATTAAATTTATTGCAAGAGAAACCAATGTTGTTTCGGAGCATGTTACACGAAAAGAAATAAAATTTTTCTATCATTTTTACAACAATTATCAGCAGATTATTGCGCAAAGCGACGATATGATGAATGATTTGGTGAATAATTTCAATATTAAACGAAATAAAATCACAAAAATCAATAATCCTGTAGATTTTGAGTTTATTAATGAAAAACTTCTGATTTCTACAAAACCCGAAAGCTTTAAATACAATTATAAAAATGTAGTTGCCATCGGCAATTTGTCTGCGCGAAAAGGATTTGATAATCTGTTAAAAGTTTTTTCAAGACTTAAAAATGAGAATATTATTCTCCATATTTTAGGAGATGGCAGAGATCGGGAGATTCTTCATCAGATGAAAGATTTTTTAGGTTTAAAAAAAGTTATTTTTCATGGAAGACAGGAAAATCCGTATCAGTTTCTGAAGTTTGCTGATCTGTTTATTCTTTCTTCGCGTTATGAAGGCTTTCCGAATGTTTTGTTGGAAGCCGGAGCTTGCGGAACATATTCTTTGGCGAATAATTGCAGAGGCGGAATCAACGAAATTATTCAGCACAACATCAACGGTGAAATTGCAGATATTGAAAATCACGAAGATTTTTCACAAAAAATTATGCAGATTTTGCATCAGTCATATGATCAGGATGCAATAAAAAATTCTATAAAATCTAGATTTTCCAAAGAAATTATTTTAGATAGATATGAAAAAATTTTATTAGATCTAATAAAAAAATAGGTTCTACAATCTCAAAAATCTTAAATGCAAAAACTTGTTTCTTTAATATTTCTACTGCTCCTATTTTCCTGTAAAAAACAGGAAGCTATAGTAATTAAAGAAAGTAAAGATATGATCGAATACGAATCCACAAATTGGCAGGAAGGTTTTGGTCTAACTTATTCAATTGATCTTGATTCTGTTTGGGGGAAACCTATGAGATATTACATTACAAATAAAAACTGTGATCCTGTTGCAAGAGATTTTTATTTGGGCATTTACAGACCCAAAGATGAACATAAAACAGAAAGACTATTAAATTTAGTTACAACGGATAATGATTCTTTAAGACCTTTTTATCGATGAATTTTAAATAAAACGATACTTATTCAGGATGGAGCTTTAGGGGAATACACCGGACTTCCTGCTAGAAAATATGCAGAAAAATATCCAAAAGAATTTTTTGAGTACATGGATTTTGATGAATCTGGAAAAAAGTATTCTGATTGGTGTAATTCTGTTTTATACAGTGGTTTTAATGATTTTGAAAATTCTGATAACACAGAAGAAATTAAACAGAGTCTTATTAAAACAATGATCCAGAATTGTAACAATTATAATGCAAATTATGAAAAAAGAATAGTGAAATTTGCTGATGATTGTTTTTAAAATAAATGAAAGCTTTTATATTTCCTTAAATTTGCGGTTCAATTTTATTTAAAATCAATATTTCATTCATGAAAAAACTTCCGAAACTGGGTTGTGCCTGCGAAAAACATGACTTAAGTGTATCTGAATATAGAACATCAATAGTTGGTACAGATTTTACCAGTGATAAAAATGCAGAAGTAAGTATAATTCAATGTAGACTTTGTCAAAGAATTTGGCTTAATTATGCTATAGAATTTCCTAATTCCCAAGAATCCGGAAGATGGTTCAAAGGAATTATCGCCAAAAAAGAAGTTGCAGAAATGAAACCAGAAAACGCAATAGAATATCTGGAAAACCTTCCATGGTACATTTGCGGCGGTTCTTATTTTGGAAATAAAAAAGTTTTTGGAGAGGGAAAATTGAATTTGTAAATTAGGTTAGATGTCAGATGTCAGAAGCTTTAAAAATATTCTCAATCATTTAAACATCCATCATCCCGCTTCAGACTTCCTACTTAAAAAAAATCAATTAAACCTCCATCATCTAACATCCATCACCCCGCACAAAAAAAACTTGACAAAACTCACTTTGTGGCGTGGTAATTAATCATTAAATTTGTAAGAATTAATCATTTCAGATAATAATAAATAAAAATATAAAATGAGTCAATTTGATGTTACCGTAATCGGTTCCGGTCCTGGAGGTTATGTAGCTGCAATTCGCGCTGCACAATTAGGTTTCAAAGTAGCAATTATCGAAAAATATTCAACTTTGGGTGGAACATGCCTTAATGTTGGATGTATTCCTTCAAAAGCGCTTTTAGACAGCTCTGAGCATTTCGAAAATGCAAAGCACAATTTCGAAAACCACGGAATTATCATTAACGAGCCAAAAGCTGATATCGCAAGAATGATTGCGAGAAAAAACGAAGTGGTAGAGCAAACTACAAAAGGAATCAACTTCTTGATGGACAAAAACAAAATCACTGTTTTTGAAGGTCTCGGAAGCTTTGAATCTGCTACTCAAATTAAAGTGACTAAAAACGACGGTTCTTCGGAAACGATCGATTCTAAATATACAATCATTGCAACAGGTTCTAAACCTTCATCTTTACCTTTCATCACTTTAGATAAAGAAAGAGTGATTACTTCTACGGAAGCTTTAAATTTAAAAGAAATTCCTAAGCATTTGGTTGTAATCGGAGGTGGTGTAATTGGTCTTGAATTAGGTTCTGTTTACTTAAGATTAGGAGCTCAGGTTACTGTTGTTGAGTTTATGGACAAAATCATTCCTACAATGGATGGCGCTTTAAGCAAAGAATTGACTAAAGTTCTTAAAAAACAAGGAATGAAGTTTATGCTTTCTACAGCAGTTTCTGCGGTTGAAAGAAACGGAGATTCTGTAAAGATTACTGCAAAAGATAAAAAAGGAGAGGAAGTTACTGTTGAAGGAGATTACTGTTTGGTTTCTGTAGGAAGAAGACCTTTCACAGACGGACTTGGATTGGAAAAAGCGGGTGTTGAGCTTGACGAAAGAGGAAGAGTAAAAACAAACGACCATTTACAGACAAATGTTGCCAATATTTATGCAATCGGAGATGTAATTAAAGGAGCGATGTTGGCTCACAAAGCTGAAGAAGAAGGAGTTTTTGTTGCTGAAACTTTAGCTGGACAAAAACCTCACATCAATTATAACTTAATTCCTGGAGTTGTTTATACTTGGCCTGAAGTTGCAGGAGTTGGTAAAACTGAAGAGCAATTGAAAGAAGAAGGTGTAGCTTACAAAATCGGAACTTTCCCAATGAGAGCTTTAGGAAGAAGCCGTGCAAGTGGTGATATCGATGGTTTGGTGAAAATTATCGCTGACGAAAAAACGGATGAGGTTCTTGGTTTCCACATGATCGGAGCGAGAGCTGCAGATTTGGTTGCTGAAGGAGTAATCGCAATGGAATTCCGTGCAAGTGCAGAAGATATTGCAAGAAGTTCTCATGCTCACCCTACTTACGCTGAAGCGGTGAAAGAAGCTGCTTTGGATGCTACAGGAAAAAGAGCATTGCATATGTAATGATTTGATTAAAAATTTAATCACTTAAATATTAAGACTGCCTCAATTTGATGGCAGTCTTTTTGTTTGTTAAAATATTGTTTATAAATTAGTTAAAGAATTAATCTGGAAAAACCATAAAAAACAAATTTTGAAAAAAATATTTTATCTGAATATTATTTTAATCATCTTAATACTTGTTGCAAGTGTTGCGATATTTTATGGTTATAATTTCCCAATGCCTTTTGATTTTATCAGAAATTTTAAAGATTACGGAATACAATATGTTTTAATTATTTTACTGATAATTGGACTTTTAGCTTCTCTAATTGCATCAGTTAAAATCAAAAAATATAATTTTAAAAATAGATTTCTGTGTGTTTTTTTAATACTGAATTGTCTGTTTTTTTGTTTTCTTGTTTTTAAAGGGAGCTCAGAATATATGAAAAGAACAAAAGCACTTACACTGCTTGAAAAGGAATACATACAGCAAGCTAAAAAAGACATTGAAAAAGATCATGTGAAGTATAAATTTGCAGGTGGATTTACTGAGGCTGATTATAATGAAAAGACAGAAAATAAAATTGACAGTATTTACAAAAACTATGGGATAACCTATTTTAATACAGGGTGTATTGTAGATTTTATGGATATTAAAGCCCAGGAAAAATATGAGGAGACTGTAAAGCCATATTTAATAAAAAGAAATGGGAAGAACTGGGAACTGAAAATGAAATCTGAAATAGACAAAATAAAAAACTGATTTTTGATTCTTCTTTCTTGGTCTGAATTTCGCTTGGATTCGATATTTTGAACAAGGTTAAAACAAATGATTTTAAATTTTATTTTAATTGAAATTGTTCATTTTTGGCATGAAAATAGAACGCGAATTCACTATAGAATGAAATCATTATGAAAAAAATATTTACAGTTTGTTCAATCTTATCCAGTCTATTGTTTTTTGCACAGGAAGCAGGAAAAGCGGGTGAACTTTTAAAAAACGAAGTATCTAAAAGAGAGATTGAATCTACAACCTCCAAAAGGCAAGATTCTCGAAATAATAATTCAGATAATTCTTCAGGATTCAGAAATTCAAATAATCAGAATAGCACCAAAATAAGACCCTCCAATCCCAATTATCAATGGAATAATAATTACGGATATGCGGAAGTTTTTCTGAGAATTCCGGAGCAGGGAAATTTTAGTGTGGAATTGGCGGATCAGTTGATTTCAAACAACTCAGGTAAATATAGATTCTTTGATTTGCCATCGGGAAGAATTCCTATTTCAATTTACGAAAACGGATTTCTGATGTACAGAACGACTTTGAATGTTAGAAATAACAGCAGATTGGTTCTCGATTTTTTCACGAATAAAGGCTTGTATCTTTTAGATTCTTATCCGCTCCAAAATGGTTATTATGGTTTTAATAACTGGAATGATATTTGGAATAATCCTTACGGAAATTCAGGAAACATGGGAAACATAAATTATCCTAATGTAATGGATAATCAAACTTTCCAGCAATTTTTCAGTAAGATGAAAGAAGATGCTTGGTTTGATGATAAAAAAATTATTTTCATTAATCAGCAAGGTCGTCATGCAATGTTTACATCCGACCAAATAAGTATTTTGGTAAAAGATCTGAGTTTTGATAAAAATAAAATCGCTTTGGCTAAATCTTTATTCTCGAAATGTGTTGACAAGCAGAAATATTTTGTTGTTGGAGATGCATTAGATTTTGAAAGCAGCAGAAGAGATTTGATGGATTTTGTATCTAACTATTAAGATTTTTCAATGAAAAAATTGATTCCGTTTTTGCTCATTGTTTTATCAGGATTGATTTCTGGTCAGAATATTGAGCCTGTAAGAAAAACTGTTCAAAAAATTAATCAGACAAAAGATTTTAAAATTAAAACAGTTCCCTATTCTTACTTTATGGATAAATCTGAGGTAACAGATAACGGAATTGAATTAAAAGGATTTTATAAAAACGGTGCGCTTAAAAAGATGGAGCATTTTGTTGGTTTATCAGCCTGGAACATTGTAACCGAATATTTTTTTTCGGAAAATCATCAATTGGTTTTTGTACATTCAACAAAATATCAAACGGTTGACGAAAACGGATATTTAGAAAAACCTAAAAAGTTGTCTGAATTGAGATATTATTATGAAAATGATAAGCTGATAAAATCTGTCGGAACATTTAATACTGATGAAAGAACAGATTATCTGAAAGAATCCCAAAATCTTATCAGTGATTTGAAAACATACAGATAAAGAGACTGAAAAGTTTTAATACGGCGTGTTGTTTTTAACCGCAAAAGCAACAAAAGACTTTATGGTAATTTAAGTTGTTCAAAAGCTGGCAAAAATAAATGAACATTTACATTTTGTGAACTTTTGTAATTCTTTTTTTCCAATCATATCTTTTGTTGCTTTTGCGGTAAAAATCTATACAATACTTTTTTCATAAAGATAAAACTCATTAATTCTAAAACTCTCCGACTCAAAAACACTTAAAACTCTCCAACTTATTTTCCTTACCTTTGCAGACTAAATTTATCATTAATGCAACTCGGAAAAACCCAGACCTTAAAAATTTCAGAAAAAAACAATTCAGGATGGATGCTTGAATCAGAAACAGGCGAAACGGCTTTTATGTCTAAAGTTTTCATTCGTGAAGAAAAAGAAATTGGTGATGAGATTGAAGTTTTTGTGTATCAGGATGATAATAAACTGAAAGCTACAACTGAAATTCCTTTGGCTGAAGTAGGCGAGTTTGCAGTAATGACTTGTGTGCAAAGTCTTCCAACCGGTGCATTTATGGATTGGGGAATCATTAAAGATGTCTTCATTCCTTACAAACAACAGAAGGCAAAGATTATTGAAGGTAAAAGATATCTTGTGCATTTATATGTTGATAATGATTTGAAATTGATTACCGGAACAACAAAATTTAAAAGAAATCCACAGTACGAAAATCTTCCTTTCAAACAAGGGGATAAAGTAGATTTGCTGATGATGAATGAAAGTGAACTGGGCTGGAATGTAGTAGTCAACAAAAAGTATATTGGCTTAATCTACACTTCGGATGTTTATAAAAAACTGTATCCACTTTCAGAAGAAGAAGGTTTTATCAAAGATATCCGTGAAGACGGGAAAATTGATGTTTCGCTACAGCCTGTAGGTTTTGAGAATATCGATGAATTCAAACAAAAGATTCTTAATAAGTTAGAAGAGAATTTTGGATTACTTCACCTTTCAGACAAATCTTCACCAGAAGAAATTAAAGATGAATTGCAGATGAGCAAAAAGAACTTCAAAAAAGCTTTAGGCGGATTGTATAAAGATAAAATCGTAGATATTTTAGAAGATAAAATTAAGTTAGTTTAAACAAAATTAATTGACCAAAATAAAAAAAACGAGCAGAAATTTCTGCTCGTTTTTTTGTTGTTTTTACTGCTAAATCCTTATGGTTTTTGTTTGTTTAGAGGCTTCAAACAATGAATTTAGACAGAATTAATAAATAGATAATCTGTGATTTTCAGTCAAAAAATATGATGCAAATCATATTAATTATTTTGTTTAACAATTTTGTCAAAACAAATGATTGATATATATTTGCACAAAATTGTTTAACAAAAATGTCAAAACAAGAAAAAAAAGATCAAACCCAAGAGTTAATCAAGCAAACCGCAAAGAATTTATTCTTTGTACAAGGTAAGTTTGATGCCACAACACAGGAAATAGCGGATGAAGCAGGTGTTAATAGAACACTTATCAATTATTATTTCAGATCCAGAGATAACCTGATCCAGATTATTTTTGATGAAGCTCACCGAGTAGAAAAAGAAAAGTCTGAATTGATTATGAATTCAGATCTGCCTTTCAAAGAGAAGATTGCCAATTTTATCGATGGCAGTTTACAGACAAGCCTTCAATATCCTTATTTGGAGACTTATATTGTTTCACAGATCAATAAAGGAAGCTGTCATAAAAGAGATGTGGAAGAAGACGAACTGAAAAAATTATATGCAGATATTGAAAAAGAAATGGAATTAGGGAACATCGAAAAGATGGCACCTGTACAATTTGTACTCAATATGATTTCGCTTTTAGTGTTTCCAAGTGCGGTGCGTCCTCTCTTTTTAGAGAATATGATGATTGATGATAAAGAGTTCGACGCGTTAATCGCAGACCGAAAAGATATCATTCTTAACATGCTTTTTAAAAATTAATTAAAAACTGTTAAAGTAATTTAAGAATTAAATCGTCCTTTAGGAATAAAGATTTTAACAAAGACAACAAAAAATAAACGAAGTATAAAATTATGAACAGAAAACGTATAACTGCTAAAAAGCTCAAAATTGGTGTAGCTGCAGCATTTATGATGTTGGCCTCTTCATCAGCTTATGCGCAACAGCAGATTTCTCTGCAGGAAGCTATTAAACAGGCGTTGCAAAATAAAGCTGAAGCTAAAAAAGCGGCTTTACAGATTAAAAAAGCAGAGTACAAAATCAATGAGGCCAGATCTGGAGCTTTACCTCAGATCGGAGCTACTGCAGGGGTAACTTACAATCCGGTGATCCAAGAATCATTGCTTGAATTTGGAGGCGAAAGAATTCGTGCACAATTGGGGCAGGCTTGGCAATCACAAGCGGTAGTAACTCTAAATCAGACTATCTTTGATCAGAGAGTTTTTACAGGTCTTAAAGCAGCAAAATCTACAAGAGAATTTTATGTTTTAAATGCTCAGTTGACGAACGAACAGATTATTGAAAATGTAGCAACAGCTTATTATCAGGTTTTTGTACAGGAAGAAAATCTTAAAACTTTAAATGTAAGTTACACCAATACTGAAAAAGTAAGAAATGTAATTAAAAGTTTGGTAGATAATGGTTTGGCAAAAGGAATCGATTTAGATCGTACGAATGTTCAGTTGACGAATATTAGCTCAAGCAGACAACAGTTGGTCAATGCAGTAGAACTTTCAAAAAACTCTTTGAAGTTTTATATGGGAGTTCCTATTGATACTGATATTGAGCTTGAAGAAAAAACGATTGAACCTCAACCTCAGCTTTTGGCAGATGCTGTAAATCTTGAAGGTCGTTCTGAATTGAAAGTTCTTCAGAAAAACAGAGAGCTTTTAGTATATAACAAAAAAGCTACTGAAGCCTATCTTTATCCTACTGTTGGGTTGCAGGCAAACTACGGTTGGGCTGGAATGGGTAAAAAATTCCCTTTAACAAACGGATTGAATAACGGAGTTCTTTGGAGTGACTATTCTGCGATCGGTTTAAATATAAACATTCCGATTTTTACGGGTGGTTCTACAAAATCAAAAATTCAGCAGGCTGAAATTGATATCTTAGATCTTGATCAGGATATTCAGAATACTCAGCTTCAGCTAAGCCTTGAATATAAAAATGCAGTAACGAATATTGAAAATTCATTAATCAATATTGAAAGCATGAAAAACAACGTAACACTTGCCGAAAAAGTACAGAAAGATACGCAATCAAATTATCAGTACGGTTTAGCGACATTGACGGAAGTTTTAGATTCTGAAAACGCATTAACAGATGCAAAACAGAATTATACAACTGCTTTATTAGACTACAAACAGGCTGAAATTAAATTAATAAAAGCTAAAGGCGAGCTTAATACTTTACAAAACCCATAAGAACATGTAATCGCTATGAATTGCAGTACAAAAAAAAATACTAAATATTTGGCGATTGCATTTGACCTTTAAATAATAAATAACTTCAAATGAAAAAAACTTTAATATATATCATCGTAGCAGCTGTACTTGTTGGTTTGGCAGCTTGGAAAATTGCTGACAACAAAAAGAAGCAGGATACTGAAGTAAAAGAGGTGGCAAGGCAGGTTGACAAGATCAACGTGAACGTGATCACTGCTTCAAGAGAAAATATTGATACCGACTACAGCGCAAACGGAACTTTCCTTCCTAAGCAGGAAATGCAGCAGTCTTCTGAGATTTCAGGACGTATTGTGAGCGTTTTGGTAAAAGAAGGTTCAAAAGTTGGAGCTGGACAGACTTTGGCAACTATTAAAAGAGATGCAATCGAAGTTGATGTTACTCAGGCTCAAAATAATTTACAGAACGCAATTATCGATAACCAACGTTACGAAAATGCGTATAAAACGGGTGGTGTTACTAAACAACAGCTTGATAACTCAAGATTACAGTTGAAAAACATGCAGGCTGCAGTAAGAGCTCAAGGAGTTAAAATTAACGATACAAGCATCAGAGCCGGAATCAGCGGTACCATCAACAAGAAAATGGTTGAACCTGGAACTGTAGTTTCTCCGGGAACAGCTTTATTCGAAATTGTAAATATCAATTCATTGAAACTTTCAGTTTTGGTTGACGAAAGCCAAATCGGAAGAATTCAGTTGGGTCAGGAAGTTCCAATTAATGTAAATGTTTTACCAAACGATTCTTTCAGCGGAAGAATTACATTTATCGCTCCTAAAAGTGATGCTTCTTTAAATTTCCCAGTAGAAATTGAAGTTCAAAACAGAGGGAATTTGAAAGCGGGTATGTATGCAACTGCGACTTTCAAAACCAATCACGGTGCTGAAACTCAAAATATGTTGACTGTTCCTGCGGAAGCTTTCGTAAACGGTGTAAGTTCAGGACAATTATTTATTGTAAGCAATGGAACTGCTAAATTAATTAAAGTTCAAACCGGAAAAGTGTACGGCGACAAAGTTCAGATCTTAAATGGATTGAATGGGGGTGAACAAGTAATTACCAGTGGACAAATTAACCTAGATAACGGTTCAAAAATCAATATCGTAAAGTAACAGCAGATGAAGTTAGCAGAAATATCCATTAAAAGGCCATCCCTCGTTATCGTATTGTTTACGATTCTTACGTTGGGAGGTTTATTAAGCTACTCCATGATGGGGTACGAGTTGATTCCGAAATTTGAAACCAATATGGTAACTATTTCTACGGTTTATCCGGGGGCTTCACCTTCTGAGGTAGAAACTTCGGTGACCCGAAAGATCGAAGATGCTGTAGGTTCTTTGGAAAACGTAAAAAAGGTAGAATCATCTTCATACGAAAGTTTATCAGTGATCATGGTTCAGTTGAACACAGGTGCTGATGTAAACTATGCTTTGAATGATGCTCAAAGAAAGGTAAATGCTATTTTGGCAGACCTTCCGGAAGATGCAGATCCTCCTTCTTTGCAGAAGTTCTCATTGGATGATCTACCGATCATGACTTTGAGTATTACCAGTAACAAGCTGAATAATAAAGAGCTTTACGACCTTTTAGATAAAAAGATAGAGCCTATTTTTTCCCGTGTAAACGGTGTTGCTCAGGTTGACCTTGTTGGTGGACAGGAAAGAGAAATTCAGGTGAATTTAGATGAAAAGAAATTGCAGGGTTACGGTCTTTCTATTGGAGACGTGCAGCAGGCAATTCTTTCTTCTAACTTAGATTTCCCTACAGGTGCTTTGAAGACCAGAACTTCAAGATCTACCATCAGACTTTCTGGAAAGTATAGAGATGTCAATGAAATGAATAACCTTGTTGTTTCTAATAAAAATGGAGCACAGGTGCGTCTTTCAGATATCGCTACTGTTTTTGACAGCCAAAAAGATGTAGAAAAAGTGGCAAGATTCAATCAGAATTCTACCATTTTGATGCAGGTGAAAAAACAATCTGATGCCAATGCGGTAGCGGTTTCAGAATTGGTTCAGAAAACTATTGCTCAGGTTCAGACAGATTATAAAGTTCAGGCGATCAAAGTAAGTATCGTAGATGACTCTACAGATTTTACGCTTGAAGCAGCAGATCACGTAATTTTCGATTTATTTTTAGCGATTATTTTGGTGGCTATTGTAATGTTGTTATTCCTTCACAATATCAGAAACGCATTTATTGTAATGGTTTCTATTCCGTTGTCTTTGATTGCTACAGTGATCGGAATGTATTTGATGGGATATACTCTAAACTTAATGAGTTTATTAGGACTTTCATTGGTGGTAGGTATTCTTGTGGATGACGCGATCGTAGTTCTAGAAAACGTTTACCGTCACATGGAAATGGGGAAAAGCAGAATTCGTGCAGCGTACGATGGAGCTTCAGAGATTGGATTTACGGTAACAGCGATCACGATGGTAATTGTGGTGGTATTCTTACCTATTGCAATGAGCTCGGGCTTGGTATCTGATATCTTAACTCAGTTCTGTATAACGGTCGTTATTGCAACATTGTTTTCATTATTGGCTTCATTTACTATTATTCCTTGGTTATCTTCAAGATATGGTAAATTGGTTCATTTATCAGGTAAAAATCCTTTTGAGAAATTTATCCTTTGGTTTGAAAAGCAATTGGAGAAATTCACACACTGGATCACAGGAATCTTGGAGTGGGCTTTAAAATCAACTTTAAGAAGAATAATGACCGTAATTGTTACTTTCATTATCCTAATTGCTTCATTTATGTTGGTGGCATTCGGATTTATCGGAGGTGAATTCTTCCCTAAAATGGATAGAGGACAGTTCCTTGTTCAGATGGAATTACCTAAAGATGCTTCTGTAGAAAAAACCAATCAAATAACTCTTGAGGTTGAAAAATATCTTAGAGCAGATAAAGATGTTGTGGATATGATTACAACGGTTGGTCAACAATCGTCAGGTTTTGGTGGTGCACAGGCAACTTTGTATCAGTCAGAAATTCAGGTAATTTTAGTTGATAAATCTGAACGTAATGAAAGTACAGATATTAAATCTGCTAAAATTAAAAGAGCTTTAGAAGAAAAATTCACTGGAGTTGAATTTAAAACAGCGCCAATCGGATTAATGGGAGCAGACAATGCACCAATCGAAATGGTAGTAACGGCTCAGGATAACGAAACAGCAAATAAAGAAGCCAACAGAATTCTAGAATTACTTAAGAAAGTTCCTGGTTCTGTAGATGCTGAATTGTCAACTGACTCAGGAAACCCAGAAGTTCAGGTGAATATCGACAGAGATAAAATGGCTTCTTTAGGTTTAAATCTTTCGAGTGTAGGACAAACGATGCAGACTGCATTTAATGGAAATACAGACGGGAAATTCAGAGCTGGAGAATATGAATATGATATCAACATCCGTTTTGGTGATGCCAACAGACAGTCGATCGAAGATGTAAGAAACTTGATGTTTACAAATCCTCAAGGTGAACAGATCAGATTAAGTCAGTTTGCAGAAGTGAAAATGGGTTCAGGACCAAGTTTGCTAGAACGTAGAGATAAAGCGCCTTCTGTAAAGGTGAAATCTAAAGTTGTGGGTCGTCCTGTAGGAGATGTTGCCAACGAATGGGCAGCGAAGTTTATGGATAACGAAAAAACAAAACCTGCAGGTGTTTCTTATATCTGGAGTGGTGATATGGAAAACCAGACTGAAGGTTTCGGTACTTTAGGAATTGCTTTATTAGCAGCTATTGTATTGGTTTATTTGGTAATGGTTTCATTGTACGACTCGTTTGTATATCCGTTTGTGGTATTGTTCTCAATTCCTTTGGCATTGATCGGAGTAATGGTTATTTTGGCCATCACCGGAAATTCAATTAACATCTTTACGATGTTGGGGATGATTATGTTGATTGGTTTAGTTGCGAAAAACGCGATCATGATCGTCGATTTTGCCAATATGAGAAAAGCTGCAGGAGCAACTACGCATGATGCTTTGATTCAGGCAAACCACGCTCGTCTTCGTCCGATCTTGATGACAACCATTGCGATGATCTTCGGTATGATCCCGATTGCAATTGCAAAAGGAGCAGGAGCGGAGATGAACAATGGTCTTGCTTGGGTAATCATCGGTGGTTTGACATCATCATTATTCCTTACTTTGATCATTGTACCGGTAGTATATTCACTATTCGACTCAATGTTAAGAAGAATGGGTAAACATGAAAAGCCAGACTATGAAGCTGAAATGAAAGCTGATTACGAACATAGAGAACTAAGTGAAGACGGGTTTACCGCAAAACACGTAGATTAATATAACAACCTTTAATTAACCTAAAAGCGCATCAATTTTATTGATGCGCTTTTTTATGTCATTGCGATGAGCGAAGCGAAGAGGCAATCTCAAAAAACTAATCAGAGTATTTGTATTTAAGTAGCAATCTAGGCAATGCTTTATAAAAGTTGGTTCACGCAAAGGCGCAAAATTTTTAATATCAAACCGTTTTAAGGCGCAAGAAAATCGAAGATTTTCGGTAACTTTTTGTAGATTGAATTTTTATCGTAGATAAAATCTTTGCGTCTTAAAAACATTACCTAAATCAAATGCTTTGCGCCTTTGCTATTAACCAAAAACCATAAAAAAGACTTCCGGAATGAACCGAAAGTCTTCATTTATTTTAAAATAACAGATATTATTAATCCACCATTACTTCACCAGACTTTCTAAAGGTAAAATTCCCATAGATATGTCTTCTTGCGAAACGACTTGGCGAATCTGCATTCACCATTTTGATATAGGTATTTCTAGGAACACCAATGTATTCAAACATTTTACCATTCAAGTGCTGAACTTTTAGAATAGATTTCTCCAAATAAAAATCAGTAATGATTGAAGTGGTAATTGTTTCTGTGTATTCTTCTTTGTATTTTTCCTGCGTTTCAGGGTTGATGCTTACCAAAAAATGATAGGCTTCAATCACAGATTTGCTTTTTTCTTCTGCAGCCAGTTTCCCTTCTTCATCATTCACAAATTTATCAGGATGCGTATCTTTCATCACATTTCTGTAAATTGTTTTTAAATCTTTCAAAGTAGCGGTATTGTCTACCTCAAGAAGTTTTCTGTAATCACCTATTTTTTTCATAACGTACAATCCTTATTTCGGGGTGCAAAATTAAGAATTTAAATTGAGAAAACCGTAAGTTTTTGATTATTAATTTGTTTTGTGATAGAAAATAATTTACACTGAATATTTTACATCTACAAAACCTCCCTCTTCAACTCCTCAATTTTCTCCTCAATAAACCCAGTTTTATCCTTCTTCACCTCATTCAAAATTATCTTTTGACTTTCAGGAATTTCAGAATATTTTTCAGCCCAAAGATTAATTTCTATCAATAGTGGTAGTAGATTAATGCCTTTTTCGGTAAGTTTATATAAGACTTTTGCTTTACTGTCAGGATGATCTTGTTTGCTGATGATGCCATTTTCTTCAAGCATCAAAAGACGTGAAGCTAAAATATTTGTCGCTATTTTTTCGTCAGATTTTAGAAATTCTCCGTAAGTACACTGTTTTGCAAACATTAAATCTCTCACAATCAACAACGACCATTTGTCACCCCATACGTCTAATGAGCTGCTGATAGGGCAATCTGATCTCTTTTTTGAATTGGACATAAAATTATTTTTAAATAATTAAATAAAATAACTTGCATTTTGAAAGTAATTTGTAGATTTGTACTTGCAAAACGCAAGCAAATTTATCGAATTAAATTTAAAATACAATGGAAAACATTCTTTTTGATGCTTACAAGAGCAAAAACTTAGATTTTAAAAACCGTATTGTAATGGCTCCAATGACCAGAAGCCGTTCAGATAATCGGGAGAATAAAGCAACTGAACTAACTGCAAAATATTACCAACAAAGAGCTACTGCAGGTTTAATTATTACAGAAGGTACTTTCATCAGTCCCGAAGCGGTCGGTGTAATCAATGTTCCCGCAATCTATAGCCCAGAACAAATCGAAGGTTGGAAACTCACCACAGAAGCAGTTCACAAAGAAGGCTGAAAGATTTTCGCACAGCTTTGGCATACAGGCGCTTATTCTCATCCAGATTTGCATAATGGTAAAAAACCTTTGGCTCCGTCAAACGTAAATCCTCAACAACAAGTTTTTACAGCTAAAGGTTTTCAGCCGAGCGAAGAGCCTCAACCAATGACTACAGAAGACATTAAACAAACCGTAAATGATTTCAAACAGGCAGTTCTTAATGCTTTCGAGGCTGGTTTTGATGGAGTAGAGCTTCATGGTGCAAACGGTTATTTGCTTCAACAGTTTTTTAGCAAAAATTCCAATCTCCGCAGCGATGAATATGGTGGTTCGATAGAAAACAGGGCAAGAATTCTTTTCGAAATTCTCGATACCATTAAAGAAGTAGGAGGTTTAGAAAAAGTAGCAGTTCGTCTAAATCCTTCTCTCAACGGTATCATGGGGATTTTAGTCGACGATGAAACCATTGAACTTTACAACTACATCGTCACTCGTCTCAATGATTACGATTTGGCATATTTGCATTTAATAGAGCCTTTTACAGATGTTTCAGATAATTCTTATGCTATTCAGGAAGTCGCAAAACATTTCCGCAAAATCTACAACGGAACGATCATTATCAACCGTGGTTTCAACAAAGAAACTGCCACAAAAGTCTTACAAGATGGCGACGCAGATTTGGTTTCTTTCGGAACTCCTTTTATTGCCAATCCCGATTTGGTAGAGCGTTTCAAGACCAATGCACCACTCAATCAACCGGATCAGACGACTTTTTACACGCCTGGCGAAAAGGGGTATACAGATTACCCGACTCTTAACAATTAAAAATATTTGGGCGAACGGGCGGGCTTTCCGCTATATCTTTTGTTTCACAAAAGGATGCCGCTGCAATCCCTGTCGCAAACCAAGTCATAACAACATACAACATTTAAAACAAACAAAAAATGAAAACAACAGGTAATACAATATTCATCAGTGGCGGAAGTGCCGGAATTGGTTTAGCTATCGCTAAAAAACTAAACGCAGAAGGCAACAAAATAATCATTAATGGCAGAAACGAAGAACGTCTTCAAAATGCTTTACAACAACTTGATGCCGCTGTAGCAATTCAAGGTGATCTTTCTTTAGAAGCAGATAGATTAAGAATTGTAGAAGATCTAAAAAACAATCATCCTGAAGTAAACATAATTATCAATAATGCAGGAGCTGCATTTGCTTATCTATTAAACGAAACTCAAAACGCACATGAAAAAGCAGCGATTGAAATGAACACCAATTATTTCAGCGTCATTCATTTCACAGAACTTTTGCTCCCTCATTTAGTTCAAAAAACGGAAGCAGCGGTAATCAATATTTCATCAATTGCAGTTTTTGGAAGCCACAAAATGTTGCCGACTTATGGTGCAACAAAAGCAGCTTTACATAGCTACACACTTGCTTTGAGACAAACTTATGAAGAGCAACAGAATGTTCAGATTTACGAAGTGTATCCACCATTAGTAAACACAGATTTCTCAGCAGAAATAGGTGGAGCCAACGGAATTACTCCTTCTGAAGTTGCTGACGAATTGTTTTTGGCACTCGCAAAAAATCAATTTGATGTTCCGGTAGGAGACTCTAAACAGTTTTTTGCAAAAGAATTAGTTTAAAACAAACTAAAAAAAATTCTATATTAGAGATAATAATTAATGTGAAATGTTTGAAAGTCAACTTTTCATCCCAAAGCTTTGGGATTTTATTTCTCATTCTTAAAGTGAAAAAAATACCTTTAAAATTTCATAAAATCACTCCCTTTAGGGGCGGGGGAAATTAATTTTTATGAAATTTTTTAAACACAATTTAAATGTACCAACAGAGAATTTTAACTTTTAAAATATAATCATGGAATTAAAAGGAAAAACAATTCTGATAACAGGCGGAGCTTCAGGAATCGGACTGGAAGCTGCTAAACAGTTTTTAGAAATTGGAGCCAAAGTTATTATTACAGGTAGAAATCAAGTTAAACTTGAGGCAGCAAAAAAACAGTTTCCAACTCTTATTGTCATAAAAAGCGATGTTTCTGTAGCAGAAGATGCAGTATTGCTTTTTGATAAAGTCCTAGTAATAGGTGGAATCGATATTCTATACAATAATGCAGGAGTTGGTGTTCCGGCAATTAACTTAAGAGTTCCAAACGAAAAACATTTTGAAAATGCGGTTTACGAAATGGAAGTCAATTATCTCGGCGTAATTCGTTTAAATAATCTTTTTCTCGAAATGCTTACTTCAAGAAAAGAAAGTGCAATTATCAATACAACTTCAATTCTAAGCTACGTTCCGTCACTTCTCGAAGCAACGTATTCAGCTTCCAAAACGGCATTGGCATTTTACACAAAATCGCTCAGAGAACATCTGCGGATTATCAATAGCAAAGTTAAAATATTTGAGCTGCTTCCTCCAGTAGTTGATACTGAAATGACAGTTTCCAGAACAGACAAAAAAATGACAACGGAAGAGTTGGTAAAAGGTTTGATTTTCGGTTTAAAGAATGATAATTATACAATTCGAGTGGGAGATACAAAATTGGTATACTTTCTCAACAGGTTTTTCCCTAAATTAACATTTGGATTGGTAAATCCTAAGAAATCAGAGCAGTATCTTAAATAAAAATTGAAATTATGAAAGCATTTAGCATCAGTCATTACAATAAAAACAGTGAGCTCCAGCTTGCAGATATGCCCGAACCGATTGTGAGAGAAGATGAGGTTTTAGTTGAAATTTATGCAGCGAGTGTTAATCTTTTAGATTCAAAAATAAAAAGCGGAGAATTTAAACTGATTTTACCTTACAAAATGCCACTTATTTTAGGTCACGATGTTGCTGGAGTGATTATAAAAGTAGGTTCCAGAGTTAAGAACTTCAAAGTTGGAGACGAGATTTATGCAAGACCATCAGATTTTCATATAGGAACTTTTGCCGAATTTATTTCTATCAATGAAAAAGATGTTGCCTTAAAACCTAAAAACTTGACGATGGAAGAAGCAGCCTCAATTCCTTTGGTTGGTTTAACGGCTTGGCAGGCTTTAGTTGAAAAATCGAAGGTTCAAAAAGGTCAGAAAGTTTTTATTCAGGCAGGCTCTGGTGGAGTTGGAACTTTTGCAATACAGTTGGCAAAACATCTCGGTGCAACGGTGGCAACAACAGCCAGTGAAAAAAGTTTTAATTTTTTGAAAAACCTCGGTGCAGATGTACTGATTGATTATAAAACACAAAATTTTGAAGATGTATTAATCGATTATGATGTTGTACTAAACAGCCAAGATTCTAAAACACTTGAAAAATCTTTTGAAGTAGTAAAGTCTCAGGGTAAAATTATCTCGATTTCCGGACCGCCAACTCCTGTTTTTGCAGAAGAATTTAATCTGCCGTGGTATGTGAAATTTGCTACAAAATTATTGAGTAGTAAGGTCAGAAAAATCGCTAAAAAACAAAATATTAATTATTCATTTCTTTTCATGAAAGCCAATGGAAAGCAGTTAGCAGAAATTACAAAAGTGATAGAATCCGGAAAAATAAAACCTGTAATTGATAAAGTTTTTCCTTTCGAAAATACAAATGCAGCGGTAAAATATGTAGAAAGTGGTCGTGCAAAAGGAAAAGTAGTTATCAAAAGGAAATAATATTAAAAAAAGCAGGAGCTTTACAACTCCTGCCTAAATAATTTATTGAACTAAATTTTGTTTATTTTTAAATGTTTCAGCGACTTCTTTTGATGCCTCCACCATCGCAATCAGCGCTTTTTCCGTTTCATCCCAATGACGGGTTTTCAAACCACAATCAGGATTTACCCAAAGTTGCTGTGCAGGAATCACGGCTTGTGCTTTTTTCAGCAATTCTACCATTTCTTCTTTGGATGGAACTCTCGGTGAATGAATATCATAAACTCCCGGTCCGATCTCGTTCGGATATTTGAAATCAGCAAAAGCATTCAACAATTCCATCTGACTTCTGGAGCATTCGATTGTGATGACATCAGCGTCCATATCGGCGATATTTTGGATGATATCATTAAATTCAGAGTAGCACATATGCGTATGAATTTGTGTTGCATCTTCCACACCACTTGCCGAAATTCTAAAAGCTTCAACCGCCCATTTCAGGTAATTTTGCCAGTCAGATCTTCTCAACGGAAGACCTTCACGAATTGCCGGTTCATCAATCTGTATAATTCTGATTCCCGCTTTTTCCAAATCATTGACCTCATCACGAATCGCCAAAGCAATTTGTTTACAAGTCGTTGAACGAGGCTGATCGTCACGTACGAAAGACCATTGAAGAATCGTTACAGGTCCAGTCAACATTCCTTTTACCCATTTTTGAGTTAAAGACTGCGCATATTCCGACCAATAAATCGTCATCGGATTCGGTCTGTGAACATCTCCAAAAATTACCGGAGGTTTCACGCAACGGCTTCCGTAACTTTGAACCCAACCATTTTGTGTAAATGCAAATCCGGCCAACTGTTCGCCGAAATATTCCACCATATCGTTTCTTTCGTATTCTCCGTGTACCAACACATCGATCCCTATTTCTTCCTGCCAACGAATCGTTCTTTCGGTTTCCTGTTTCAATAAAGTATCGTATTGTTCGGCATTCAATTCTCCTTTTTTGAATTTTGAACGCCAGTTTCTCACTTCTTTCGTCTGCGGAAATGAACCAATTGTTGTTGTCGGAAACAAAGGAAGTTGCAACACTTCCTGCTGCGTTTCTTTTCTGATATTGAACGGCGAATTTCTTTGCGCGTCTTCTTTAGTTGTCACATCGACACGGTTTTTCACGCCCTGATTGTGAATTAAGGTTGAGGTTTTACGGTTCTCAATTGCTTTTTTATTTTCAGCTAAAACCTGTAAAGCATTGTAATCCGGATTTTCTGAAGCTAATTTTTTTAAATGAACAATTTCATAGACTTTTTGTTTAGCAAAAGCCAACCATTGCTTGATCTCAGGAGATAAAATTTCTTCGTTTTTTTCAGAATCAAGGTCGAAAGGAGAGTGGAGTAATGAACAAGAGGGAGCAATAAAGATTCTTTCCGAACCAATTTTTTCAACAGCTTTTTTTATAAAACTTAAAGACTGGCTGAGATCATTTTTCCAGATATTTCTTCCGTCAACAATTCCTAATGAAAGACTTAAAGTTTCAGGAATTGTGTTTAAAACTTCATCCAATTGTTCAGGATGACGAACCAGATCAATATGCAAAACATCGATCGGAAGGGTAGTTGCTAATGAAAGATTGTCTTTTAACCCTTCAAAATAAGTCGCAACAATAAACTTTAGTTTTGGGAATTGTTTCCTGATATCAGCATAAATAAACTGATAGGTTTCTTTCGCTTTCTCATTTATATCTAACGCCAAAAATGGCTCATCAAACTGAATATATTCTGCACCGTGATTTTCAAGTTCTTTTAAAATCTGAATATAAACCGGAAGTAAGTTTTGCGCTAGATCTAGTTTATCAAAACCTTCTTCTTTTTCTTTTCCTAATAATAAATAGGTCAGCAAACCGATGATCACAGGTTTTGCATTAATTCCCGCTTGTTTTGCGCTGATGAATTCTTTAATAATTTTATTGGAGAATAATTTAAAATCCTGATTTTTCTGAAATTCAGGAACGATGTAGTGGTAATTGGTATCAAACCATTTCGTCATTTCCATTGCGGTAATATCCAAACCATCTTTCTGAAATCCTCTTGCCATCGCAAAATATAGATCGAGTTCTGATTTTTTGAAAGCAATTTCCTGATAACGTTCCGGAATCGCTCCAACCATTAAAGTCATATCTAAAACCTGATCATAATATGAAAAATCGTTGCAAGGAATAAGGTCAATTCCTGCTTTCTGCTGCAGTTTCCAGTTGCTTTGAGTGATGGTTTTTCCGGCTTCTAATAATTCGTCTAAAACAATTTTGCCTGACCAATATTGCTCGCAGGCTTTTTTGAGTTCTCTGTTGCTACCAATTCGCGGATAGCCAAGAAGGTGTGTTTGCATTTCTTTAAAACTTTTAAATTAAATAATGATTTTAAAAGTTCTTCAGATGCTTCGTAATGCTCTCTTAGAAAGAAATTTTAAGGAATAGAGTAGATACAATAATGACGTAATTTATTCCTTTAATAAAAGGATTGGCTTAAACTTTTTTATTTTTTGACGCAAAGTTTTAATTCAATATTCTTTATATATTAAGAAAGCAAAGAGTTAATCAATAAATTGATTTTATGAAGCTAACGTTAACAATAAGCTTCATCAGCGATTCATCGCTATTCTTTGCTCCTTAAAATAATGCGTTTACAAAAGAAAATCTTTGCGTTTAAAAATTAAAAAAATTAAAATTTAAACCCAAAATACATTCAAAAGTATCATCTGTTGATCCAAAAACTCCAATTCGCGAGAGCATTGATCATTCGGAACAGGCAGGTCTCCTGACTTGTAACAGTTTTTGTCATCCTTCCCGTTTTCACAGTGGATATTCTCGGACAAAAACTTTTGGTGTGTTACTTACAGTTGCGCGACAGTTCGTGATTTTCACACGATTCCCTATTAATTTACTTGAGTAAAACCTTTTCCGTTTGATGAAGTATGTGAAAGAACAATTTCTTTGGTAAAGATAGCGTTAAAGTGAATTGATTGGTTTTAATTTGAAAATAAAGGATATTGTTCTTTTTATTTTAATTATAAAAAATATTTATTCTTTAAATTTGAAAATTATAATCAAAAAAAAAATATTATTCTGTGGAAAGACTCGACGAAAAGGATTTACAAATACTAAGGATCCTCCAAAAAAATGCAAAACTGACCGTAAAAGAGTTAGCTAAAGAAGTAAATCTTTCAACATCACCTGTTTTTGAACGTGTGAAAAGATTAGAACAAGAAGGATATATTAAGCATTATGCAGCCGTTTTGGAAGCTGAAAAACTTAATCGTGGATTTACCGTTTTTTGCCAAATTAAACTCAAAATTCATGACCGTTCCGTAGGAAACCAATTTGTGGAAGATATTCTGCAGATTGATGAGGTGGCAGAATGTTATAATATTTCAGGCGATTTTGATTTCTTACTGAAGGTTCAGGTAAGAGATATGAAGCATTATCAGAATTTTGTTTTTAATAAATTAGGAAGTGTAGATTCTATCGGAAGTACACACAGTACTTTTGTGATGGCGGAAGTGAAGAATATTCATGGAGTGAGTATTTAGAAAGAGGACTATTTACTTTTATTTACATAAATGATTTCCGGTTTTTTACCATCTAAATCTCTTTTTGATCTCCCCAATAATCCAATTTCCATATCATTAGCAGATTCATTTTGAATCTCAGAAGGAGAAACATAAGTATACATTCCATATCCGTGACCTGAAACAATCCAACCTTCAGTTTTTGTTAGATGAATTGTATTAAAATCTCCTGCAGGACCACCGGCGAAAACTGGTCCAAATTCTTTCATCATCACCATAGCTTCATCATTGATATTTTTAACTTTAGTTATATCATCAAATATGATATAAGTTCCGTTTTTAAAAAGAACCCAATCCTGAAATTTAGGGTTTATTGCTAATTTCACATTTTCTATCAATTCTTTATCATTCATTTGTTTTGATTGGCTTTGTTTAGGCTGATTAGTTTTAAAAACAGTTTGATTAATCTCATTATTCCCATTTTTCGGGTTACAAGAAGATATTAAGATTAAAATAGGAATGAAATAAGTGATTTTCATGATTAATTTTTCGTAAAAATAGAACTTAATTTAGAAACAAATAATGAATAATTATTAAAAAAATATTCATTTCAATAATAATTACTCACCTCTATCAAATTCAAATCAGGATCTCTGAAATAAACCGATTTAATCTTTCCGGTTGCCCCAGTTCTTTCTACAATTCCTTCGATGATTTCTATATTTTTCTGTTTTAGTTCTTCTAAAACATCCTCAATATTGGTTTCTGCGATAAAACATAGATCGGCTGAACCTGAAGTTGGGTATTCAGCTTTCGGTTCGAATTCTTTTCCTTTTTGATGAAGATTTATTTTCTGATTTCCGAAGGTCAGTGCTTTTCTGTTGTCTCCAAATATTACAACTTCAAAACCTAAAATGTTGGTGTAGAAATCTATCGTTTTATCAATGTCTGCAACGGTTAAGACAAGATGGTCTATGTTATTTATTTTCATTTTTTAAATTTTAAAACTCCCTTTTCATAAATATATTCAGTATCATTATTTTTAATCTTAATGTCTTCATTTCCGGGTTTTAGCAAAAGAGAATCAGAATCAAACTTAAAATGAATAGCGTTTTTCTTTTCGTAAATTTTAAGAACTTCAGTCATTGAGGTCTCCATATCAAAAGGCTCTAGATCAATGTTTCCAACGTATTTTACAGAATTTTTTTCAAGCAGAAAAACTTCGCCACCGAAAAAATATTCAAAAGCTAATTGACAGACGATGAGTATTTTGTTGTCAGACTTGTTCTTGTAAAAATGAGGTTGGTACAGATATGTATCTCCGCCACCTTGTCCTTTAAAAATGATCTCATTTTTATTATTCAACACCAAAAGTCTTTGTCCGTTATCTTTTTCTGTATCGGGAGCAACGGTTTTGCCATCTACAGGATTATAATATCCCGTTACAAATTTGGTCTGATTGTAAGAATAAGAGCTTATCACCTCAAATCCTTTTATCTTCACATTAGAAATACTATCTGGTTTAAATTCTAAGTAATCAATTTCTGAATCTGAAATTTTCACATCAATATTTACATTTTCTGGTTTAGAACTTTGAACTGATGATGGTTTCTCAGATTCTTTAGTGCAATGAACTAAAGCTAATGAACATAATGAAATTAAGAAGTATCTTTTCATTTTTATTTAATCAATTTTTGTGTTTTTGCAATTTTAAAAGCTGAAAAAATAATTAAAACTGTGTTGGAAAACACTAAATAAAATCCAACTTTAAGCTGATTAAAATCTTCAAGAATGTCAGAACTATAAAAGAGAATCATTGAGGTTATCAAAAATAATATATTCAAGATTCCTAAAATCTTAATCAGTCGAACTCGTTTAAAAAGGGAAAAAACAAGCATGCAAATTGTTGAAATAAAAATAAACAAAAGACTTAACAAGGCATAAAATGATTGATCAGAAAATACCGAAGAATCTAATTTTGTATCCTTATTTACAAAACCTAGATCTAGTAATCCATAAAAACTGTAAGTGAATTTTTCTTTACTTTCCTTAATATTTTCTTTTCGGTCCTCAAGCGATTTTTGCAAAAGTTTTTCGTTGCTATCTTTAGATACATTATTTTGTGGTAAAACGTCTGAAATTACGGGATTCAATTTTTCAATAGATGAGTTTGAACAGGTGCGTAAAAAGGGAAGGCAAAACAATAAAAAGCTTAGTAAAATTAGGGTTCTTAGAGTAAAGATGTTTTTCATTGAGGTTATTTGATCTATTCAGTATCAATATACGTCAGTTTCGCTCCTTTAATAAACTCTTCCAAAGAAATATCTTTCGTAGATTTATCGTTCATCAATTCAAAAAGATAGGTTGAGGTTGTATTTAATCGAATGTCTTTTAGTGAAACTTTAAATCTCTTTGTTTTTATGTTTGAATTAAAAAAAGTCAGTTCAGAAGTATTGCTCAGCTTGATATTATTCACATCAAAAGAAGCTTTCGGGTCTTTCTGAAGCTTCAAAAACCTTTTCTGTGTTTTATCAGTTGACTCATCTAAAAACTTCTGCATTTGATAATCGGTTAAAAGCTGCGGATAAATCAGACCTTCTTTTAAAATTGTAGCCGTGATCTTATCGCCTTTATCATAATAAACTGTCTTATTATCAAACTGTATTACATTATCTTTTACAAGAATTTTACCTACAAATTTTTTATAATTTTTCTTTTTATAATCGGTTTTAAAATGCTCAACGATGGCAGCATCTTTCGTGCTCAATTTTTCATTTTTCTGGGCAAAAAAATTGGAAGAAAGCAATAGTGAAAGACCAATTGTGAATATAAATTTCATAATACTTTTGATTTTTGGATTTAAATATTTAAAGAATATTTTTAAGACGAAGATGCTGTAAAAGCATAATGGTTTTGGCATCTTTTATTTCACCATTATCAATCATAGAAAGGGTTTCATCAAACTGAAGCTGCAAAACTTCGATGTTTTCCCCTTCCTCTTCCAATCCGCCACCTTCGTTTATTTTCATATCATCAGAATATTCGGCGATAAAAAAATGCAGAATTTCTGTAACCGAACCGGGCGACATATAAGCTTCAAATATTTTTTCGACTTTCGAAATTTTATAACCGGTCTCTTCTTCAGTTTCTCTTTTGATGCAGTCCTCGGGATTATCGTTGTCTAAAAGTCCGGCACAAGCTTCAATCAACATTCCGTCCGGATTTCCGTTGATGTACGTAGGAAGACGGAATTGTCTCGTTAAAATTACATTTTTAGTATGCGTGTTGTACAGTAAAATAACGGCTCCGTTTCCTCTGTCATAAGCTTCCCGGCTTTGAGTTTCGGTGTTTCCGTTTTCTTTTTTTATATTGAAAGTTACTTTTTTTAAAGTATACCAGTTATCAGATAAGATCTCTGTTTTCTCGATACTTACATTCGTCTCTTGCATTCTATATTGTATATCTTTTTATTTATTAAATTAATTCTTTCAATGTATTATTGGTTGTCAAGGTTTTGTCTTTTTATTAATTTGTCATTCCGACGAAGGAGGAATCTATTAACTATTAAAAAGATTCTTCATTCCACTTCGTTTCATTCAGAATGACAAGTAATTTATACCAATTAGTATTGAAAATCATTTACTTTTTCAGCAAATCTTCCAAAGCCATTTTCAAATCAGGAAATTGAAATTCAAAACCTGCTTTTATTATTTTTTCTGAAGAAGCTCTAGAACCTTCCAGCAAAGCGTCTGCCAATTCACCAAATATCAATTTTAAAATAAAGGTTGGAACATTCGGCATGAACAAAGGCTTGTTTAAAACATTCGCAATTAATTTCGTCAAACTTTCATTTGTTGTATGTTGTGGCGCTGAAGCATTGTAAGAACCTTCAACTTCTGGATTTTTTAAAGCAAACTCATACATCCTGCAAATATCATCAATATGAATCCACGGCATATATTGTTTTCCGCTTCCAAGTGGCGACCCAATTCCGAATTGTATTGGAATTTTCATTTTTGCTAAAGCACCTTCATTTTTAGAAAGAACAACGGCAGTTCTTATTTTTACCACTCGTTCTGCTACATTTTGTTCTTTAAATTCATCAGCAGCTTTTTCCCAAACCACGACAACTTCACTCAGAAAGTCATTTCCGGGAGCATCGTTTTCAGTGAAAATTTTATCCGTAGTTTTTGTTCCGTAAAAATTAATTCCAGAAGCTGAAATAAAAGATTTTAGCTTTAAATTTTTCTTTTTGAGTGTGTTTAAAATCAATTTTGCAGAATCTACACGACTAGAGATCAATTCTTTTTTTCGGTCTTCTGTCCAGCGTTTTTCAGAAATATTAGCTCCTGCAAGATGAATGATATGGCTTACGTTTTCAAAAGCATTTTCGTCAACAATCTGGTTTTCAAGATCCCATTCAAATTCGTTTTCAGCTTCTTTCTTGCGGGTTAAAAACCGTATAGAATATTGGTTTTCCAGTTTTTTTGAAAGCACTCTTGCAATGGCTCCGCTTGCACCGGTGATTAATACAATTTCTTTCATTACAGTTTTTTAGATTAATTTTTTACAATGAGAACGTAATCTTCTTCAAGAATTTTATAGCCGTGATCGTAAATAAATTTGTATTTCGAACCGTTTTTATACACTTTTATATTGGTAAAATAATTAAAATCAAAACCTAAGCCATCGAGTTTAGATTTTGGAATTTTAGTTTTCCCGTCGATATTTATTTCATTCAGAATGCGGTAGTTTTTACGGAGTTTATTATTCACATTCCGCATCAGGTTGCTCGAATCTTTATTTTGCTTATTGTTGTAAGCATTTCTACAGGCATCATCGCAGAACTTTTTATCAGATCTTCCAATGATTTTTTCGCCGCATTCTATACATTCCATATTTATTAATTTTTCAAATTGTGTCTGTGTCTTTTATGTAAAAGTTGCTTCCATTTTGTACTGTTGGGATAGCTTCTGTGTTTGGTCATATTATTAAAAACCAAAGCCACCAAAAGTAAAATTAAGCAACCCGAAAGAACCGGAGAAAGTACATACCAATATCCCAGTTCAGGAATTTTACCCGTTGAGCTTACTGCAATTAACGCCGTTGCTCCACCGGGTGGATGAAGCGTTTTGGTGTATTGCATAGCAACAATTGAAAAAGCAACAGCAAGTGGTGCAGAAAGCCAGATAATATCAGGAACAATTTTAAAAACGGTAACTCCGATTAATGCTGAAATAACATGACCGCCAACAAGATTTCTAGGCTGAGCGAGCGGACTTTGAATGGCTCCGTAAATTAATACACAAGAGGCTCCGAATGAACCGATTAAAAAGATATTCTCTTGTTTGAATAGATATTGAGACTGCAGAAAAGCGATCAATCCAATTCCGAAAAACGCACCCAGAAAAGACCAAAAATGTTCTTTATAATCAACAAGCGTTTCTTTATAAATGACATATTTTGAAACTCTGAACGTTCTTTTGAAAGTTTTTTTCACAATAAATTTATTTGAGATTTAAAGGTACGAAATATCCGTTTGTAAACGGGTATGAAAATAGGTTGATTGAATTTCTTTAAATGTTATCTTTTGTATTTAGTGAAACCTATTTTCTAGTTTCCCTTTTAATTTCTCAGATTTATCTAATTAACCTGAGTTCAGGAAAAGAAATTCAACAAAATCTTCCACGCAAAGATTTTAATTTTTAAACTTATTATTTTAAGGAGCAAAGAATTGCGACAAAGTCGCTGATGAAGCTTGAATAAAGAGAGTGCTTAATAAAAATCAATTTATTGATTCATCTTTGCTCCTTAAAAATTAGATTTGAGAAAATCAAACTTTGCGTTAAACAAACAACAAATTAAAAATCAGAAGTTCATAGCTATCGCTTAATTCGCATTTAAGTTAATTAGACATTTTTTTTAACATTTCTCATCTGAAAATTTGCGATATCAGTGAGAAAATTATTTTTAAACAGATTTCTAATTTCAATTATTTCTTTTGTCTCTTTTGTAATAAAAAAGACCAAATATTTTTTAATGTCATTTAAAAACATCAATTTTGCGCCATCAATGGGGTGCTGCAAATTGCGGCTGAGATGATACCCGGGAAAATTTTCCACACCTGATTCGGATAATGCCGACGTAGGGATTTTTTGATTTATCATCTCATCATTTAATTTATATAAGTTAATTTGATGCAGGACATTTTACAACAGACAACATGGCAAGAATGGCTTGGTGTCTTCTTTTCAGTTTTTCAGGTTTTATTGGCAAGAAAAAATAATTCGAATAATTATCTTTTCGGTATTGCGGGGATTTCACTAACGCTTTATGTGATGATTCAGTCTAAACTCTACGCAGAGTTTACGCTTAATCTTTACTATTTGGTAATGAGCATTTACGGATGGTTGTACTGGAAATTTGGAAAAAGAAAATCTGAAACAACAATTTCTGAAACGACAAATAATGAAAAATTAATTACCGTAGGAATTGTGATTGGAACCTTTAGTATTTTCTATTTTTTCCTGACGAATTTTACGGATTCTGATGTTCCGATCTTGGATTCTTTAGTCAGTGCTTTTGCATGGGCTGGAATGTGGTTGATGGCTCGTAGAAAAATTGAAAACTGGATTTTGCTTAACATCAGCAACATAATCGCAATTCCGTTATTGATTCACAAAGGACTTTATTTATATGCAGTTTTGACAGCTTTTTTGTTCATCGTTGCAATTTCCGGTTATTTGGAATGGAGGAAAATTATTAAATCTAAATCGGTTGTTATTTAATTAAAATGCTTAAACGAATCGAGAATCTGCTTAATCTGTTAAATCAACGAGAAATAATTAAACGCAAAGTTTTATATTAAAAACACATATTTTAAAGGAGCAAAGATGGCAACTTCGTTGCTGATGAAGCTTGAAAACATACGCTTAGAATCAATTTTAGTGATTATTCTTTGCCTCTTAAATAAATAAAACTTTGCGTTGACAAAATAAGAATTATAAAGTCCCATTTAGATTAAGGAAATTAATCTGTTTAAATATTCAGAAATAGATAAAAGGTATGTTTACACCTAAAGAAATAAGAGAAAAAATGCATGGAGCTTCTGAAGTTCCACAATCAATCATGACTCAGATTCATCATGAAAGATTGCTTCAAATTTGGGTCCCGAAAAGGTATGGCGGATTGGGATTACGATTAAAGGAAGGTTTGCAACTACTTCTTGATTGGTCAAAAATAGATGGAAGTTTAGGTTGGATGCTCACTTTATGTTCGGGTGCTAATTTTTTTTCAAGAAATTTAAAACCCAATATAGCTAAAGAACTTTTTTCCAATTCAAAAACCTGTTTTGGAGGAAGCGGAATGATTGGTGGAACAGCCGAAAAACAAAACGACGGAACTTTTCTTATTAACGGACTTTGGCATTTTGCAACGGGCGCTCCCCATTTAAGTCATTTTACCTTAAACGCAAAATTGACCGAAAACGGAAATCCTTTGCTTGATGAATCGGGAAATGAACTCATCATATCTTTTGTTATTTCTAAAAACCAGGTTGAAATTATTCCGAACTGGAAATCGATGGGAATGAAAGCAACCGGAACGTATTCTTTTAAAGTTGAAAATGTAAAAGTTTCTGAGGATCATAGTTTTATTTATGACGAGTTTTTTACGGATGATGTTTTAGATAAAATTCCGTTTAGGATTTTTGCAGATTTGACATTGTTGGTTAATTATCTTGGAATGGCTTCTCATTTTGTTGAAGAAGCAATTAAAATCCGTCCTCATCTTGATTTAAACTTTTTCGATAAAAAAATAGAAGATGCGCTGGTAAAAGTGATTGAATTTGCCAATGAAATTGAAGGTTTATTAAAAGAATCTGAAACGATAACTCAGGAAAAGCAATCTGAAATTCATGATTATTCTTCAGATTTAGTTGAAAATTTATCACATCAGATTTTGCAGATCTACATTCAGTTAGGAATTAAGGCGAGTCGTACCGATTCTGCGGTCTATCAGGTTTTCTGTGATTATTTTACGTCGACGCAGCATTCTAATTTTAGAAGGGAGTTTGATTATTTTATTTAAAATTCAAACCTTTTTTCTTTAATTATTTTATCAAATTTATGTTCATGGAAGCTTTTTATCTTTATCAGTTTACAATGGATTTTTGTAATTATTTTCTTTAAGCCAATCTTTATATATATTTATATTGGGATCGTTAAGAAATATTGAATATTCCATTCCTAATATGATACAAACAAAAATTAAATATTTTTCTTCAATGTATATAAAATCATACTCATTTAGTATTTGGTAAGGTTTTTCTTCTTTTGAAAAATTTGTGAACATATCTGTTTCTTCATAAACTTTTCTGACATGGTATTCCCAATATTTACCTTTTCCAAAACGAACATAATTTATGATATTTTTAAGCCTTCATTAGTAATAAATTCATAATTCCAATTCTCTATATTTTTAACCTTTTGAGCTAAGGCTTCTATTGCAATCTTTCCTAATAATCTTGATAAAAGTGGATGTTTAGTTGGCGGTTTATTATAAATGGGTATTTTAAAACTAGTAAATTCACCATTTAATATTTTGTTGAAAATTTCTTTTTTTTCAATAACAATTTCTAAATTTTTACCTTTACTTCCAATAATTTCAACTTTACCATTATTTAAGTCTCCAAAAAACCAATTTCATTTGGAATTTTCTTCTTTTTAGTCAAAATGTTATTTCTATTTCTTAAACTTCTAAAGTATGGTAAGTCTAATACGTCCTTTTCTATTTTTGTAGAGAAATAGTTATTACAAGAGTCACATACTATTCCTTTATCGAGAACATTTTTCGTATTACCTAACGATTGGGGAATTATGTGTTCAATGCTTCTCGAATTATCTGAATTTTTATTACAAAATATACAATTCATTTATAGTCATTTTAAATTACTATTAGCATCAAATATAATAAATCAATTACTCAAAAAATGATTTATAAATATATTTCATTCTTACCCGTTTTCAAACGACTACAAATGAATTTAAATAGTTTATAACCGACTAAAGTTTCCAATCTGATGAATCTTTGCAACAGAGATTTGAGAAAATAAGTGAACGTCTCTTATCTAAATTGCTAATCTTAAAAATATAAAGTTATGTCACTAAGAAACAAAGTAACCTTGATCGGTTTCACAGGAAAAGAAGTTGAAACAGTAAACTTCGAAAACGGAGGAATGAAAATTTCAGTTTCATTGGCTACAAATGACCATTACACCAATGCAAAAGGTGAGAAAGTAGAAGAAACACAATGGCACAATCTGGTTGCTTTCGGGAAAACGGCTGAGATTTTTCAGAAATATGTTCCAAAAGGAAAAGAGATTGCCATTGAAGGGAAATTAACGTACAGATCGTACGATGATAAAGATGGTGTGAAAAGATATACTACCGAAATCAGAGTAGATGAACTTCTGCTTTTAGGAGGTAAATAACTTCCGTTTATCAACCTACATTTTGTTTAAGTTCTTTGCTAAGTTTACGCCTTTGCGACCTTAAAAGCAGTGAGTTGTCAAAAAAACTTTGCGCACTTTGCGTTAAAATAATTGTAGGATTAAAACGGAAAAATTAGATAATTGCTAAACTTTAAAATCACAAATAATGAAAATAAAAGTTTTAAAAATCAGAATAGCAGATGAATTTCTGCGTGAAGACCAGAAAGTAATTGATCATTTTCTTGAAAACCATGAAATTATTAAAACCGAAACGGTATTTGTTCATGACGAACAGTTTTGGTCGGTGGTATTGTATTTTAATGATGTAGAATCTGCCATTACTAAGACGATTGTAAAAGATTCTAAAGCTGTAAAATATTCTGCAGAAGACGAAGTTCTAAACAGTGATGAAATAAAAATTCTGGATGCGCTGAAATTGTGGCGTTCCGAGAAAGCAAGAGAGCAAAATCTTCCAACCTATTTTATTGCAACCAATAAAGAACTCGTGTCTGTTGCTAAATATAAACCAGCTAAAAAAGAAGAGTTGCTCGACATCAAAGGTTTCGGCAAACATAAGATTGAAAACTACGGCGAAGAGATTTTAGAAATCTTAGAAAGCGTTTAAAATCAAAAACTAAAACACAAATGATTAAATGAAGGCCGGAGAAATAAAATCTACGGCTTTTTTTATTGATTTAAAAGTCCTTTCAATTCCTTATTTTTGCAATCTAGATTATTTATCAATCATCAATTATCATTTATAATAATGAAGCCAAGCTTAGCAAAAGGAACGAGAGATTTTACATCGCTGGAAGTTTCAAGAAGAAAATACATCATCAATATATTACAAAAGAATTTCGAATTATTCGGATTTCAACCTTTAGAAACCCCAAGTTTTGAAAATCTTTCAACATTGACCGGAAAATACGGAGAAGAAGGAGATCGTCTGATTTTTAAAATTTTAAATTCAAGCATCAACGAAGCTAAAGAGGATAAGAAAACTCAGATGTTGACTGATTTTCAGAAAGCTTTAGATAAACCTTTCAGTGCAGAAAGTCTTACAGATAAAGCGCTTCGTTATGATTTAACGGTACCTTTTGCGAGATTTGTAGCGATGAATCATGGGAAACTGACATTCCCTTACAAACGTTACCAAATTCAGCCGGTTTGGAGAGCAGACCGTCCGCAAAAAGGAAGATTCAGAGAGTTTTATCAGTGTGATGCCGATGTTGTGGGAAGCGAAAGTCTTTGGCAGGAAGTTGATCTGGTTCAATTGTATTTAAAATCTTTTGCTCAGTTAAAAGTTTCAGTAACCATTCATATCAACAACCGAAAGATTCTTTCAGGTTTGGCAGAATATGCCGGAATTACAGATAAGCTGATCGATTTTACCGTTGCTTTAGATAAGCTAGACAAAATCGGGAAGGATGGAGTAGTGAAGGAGCTTTTAGAAAGAAATATTTCTCAGGAATCAATTGATAAATTAGATTTCCTTTTCAATCAGTCGAATGATGCTTTAGAAAATCTTCTTCAGCTGAAAGAAAAATTTGTAGGTAATGAAATCGGTTTGAAAGGTGTTGAAGAACTAGAATTTGTGATCACACAATCTCTAAATTTAGGTGTCGATATTCAGAATCTTGTTTTTGATATTACTTTGGCGCGTGGTTTAGATTATTACACAGGAGCAATTTTTGAAGTGAAAGCAGATGAAGCGCAAATGGGTTCCATCGGTGGTGGTGGAAGATATGATAACCTAACCGAAGTTTTTGGGGTGAAAAATGTTCCCGGAATCGGAATTTCTTTTGGCTTAGACCGAATTTATCTGGTAATGGAAGAGCTTAATCTTTTCCCAGAAGAAGCAGCATCAAATGTTGAATATCTGTTTGCCAACTTTGGTAGAGAAGAAACTTCAGAAGCTTTAAAATTAATCATCCAATTAAGAGAAAAAGGAATTTCCGCAGAGCTGTATCCTGAAAATGCAAAAATCAATAAGCAGTTTACTTACGCTGAAAAGAAAGGAATTAAAAATCTTGTTTTCTTAGGGGAAGAAGAATTGAAAAACAATACGGTTACTTTTAAAAATTTAGAAGCAGGAGAACAGAAAACGGTTTCTTTGGAAGAGTTTCTTAATTCTTAAATTCTTTGCAGGTGAGTACTTTTCACATTTTGAATGGCGATTGTTTAGCCGAAAAATTTCCAAAAAACTTGGAAGGTGAAAGTATTATCTGGAGAGAAGCTTTAATTGATGGACCTGTTTCGGACAATAATTTCTTTGAAAATCGTAAGAGATTTATCGCAGAAAATTACGATTCAGAAAGCGATTATGATGAATTGGTCGTAAAAGAATTTCAGAAAATGCAAAATCTTCCAGAGGGTTCTGATATATTTTTCTGGTTTGAAGACGACTTGTTTTGTCAGGTAAATTTTTGGTTTTTAATTTCGAACTTGAATTTAGGTAAAATAAATATTTTTAGAGTTTTCCCAAAAGACACAGAAAAAGGATTTGCGGAAAGTGAAGAAAATGATTTGCTGGAACTATTTTATTCTGCAAAAGAAATTAATGATACCGAAAGAAAATTAATTTCAAATCTTTGGGCAGATTTCCAACAAAATAAATTATCGAAAGAAGTTTCATCTGAAATTGTAAGAAACCTTGAAGAACTGATTACTGCAAACGAAAATAGGTTTAACGGAACTTTGGAAAATCAAATAAAAGAAATTCAAAAAAATGCAGAAAGCTTTGAAGACGTTTTCAAAACTTTCACCCAAAAATATCCCATTTATGGTTTTGGAGACTTGCAGTTAAAGAAATGCATTGACAAGTTTTCTAGATGATTTTTTAAAAGAAATATTAAGATTATAGTTTTTAGAAAAATAAAGTATAATTCTTGTAGATAAAATATAAAATTCCGGCTCGAAGAACCGGAATTTTTTCTATTATTTATTTATAATAACTGTAGATAAGGAAGGTTTCGAAGATTTTTTTCGTGATTTCCTCCATTCCCAAGGTGCGGTTGGGCTTTTGTCATTCCATAATCCTAATTTCAGATTTCTTGCCTGCTTTTCCAAATCATCATAGCTGTTGTCTTTAGAATATTTTTTGTAATGCCAAGCAAAACCATTTTTTACTAGTTCTTTATTAAGATTTTTTCCGTTTGATAATATAATCTCGGCAAGCAATCTTTTATTGCGATCTTTTTTCCAGCCTGTAGAAAGTTTAACTTTTTTTCCAAAGCATAAATCAGATGCAAACTGTTTTGCATTGTTTCCGAAAGGCTGTTTTTTTTCCGGACAATCAATATGTGAAAGTCTCACTACCTGCGGTTTTCCATCCATTAATATCTCTACAGTATCGCCGTCTTTTACTCCGATTACTTTGTAAGATTTATTTTGTGAAAGTATAATAATTGGAAAGAGAAAGAGAAGAAAAGTTTTATAAATCATTTAAATATAATTACATTATCATTGTTATTCGCTTTCAATAATACCAAAATCTACAGATGAGATTTCTTAAAAAGTATGATCGATTACGATTGCCTCTACATTATTCTTAGTACACGACAGAAAAGCTTAAGTATCTTTTTTGCTGCAAAAGTATCAAAAGAAATGATAAAAAAATCTATTCAAATGGGATGTATTCCATTAATATATTTTACCCATTTTTAAAACACTTACTCTCAGTATTTTGACAACCTGAGAGTAAAATTATCGTACTGAAAATTTTATTTTCAATGATCTGCGCTTTGATAAGTATTTATTTCGGGTACATTTTTATCAGAAGGTTTTAAGAAGAATGGTATTTTTAGTAATAAATCTTTCCTTATTAAACTTTTTTTGAGTCGAATGCATCAATATTTTCTTTAATTAAATCATCTGCATAATCGTTCTTTTGAAATTGATAAACATCCTTGATTATCTTATTTTTTTCAAAGATTAAATCTACAATCTCGTCAACATGTGTTGTGCTGTCCGTAAGTTTATTCAAATCAAGGTTTTTGTTTTCTGCATTCAAAGCCATTTTATTAGGCAAAGGATTAAGCTTACTTTTCCATAAGCTGTCTTTTTCTGAAGTTTCATTTTTAACTGTTTCTTGAGATACGGGAGAAACGTCTGGAATTACTTCCTGTTTTTTTTCTTTATCATAAAACATTGTGAAAAATATCAAGGCACCTATCAATAAAAGATTCAAAACAAAAGAAATAATGAGAAAGACTGCATTTTTACTTTGCTTTTCTTCAGTATGATGAGAAAATTCGGATAAAGACGGTCTTTGTAATGGAAAAGAACTCGTATTTCGATTATTGGTTAAAGATGAAATTTGGGTACGGTAATCTAATTTTCTTTTTTCTTCCTCAAAATTTTTCTTGCAATCGTTATAAAAACGAAGCACTTCATCAGGCTTTTTATCAGATTTTAGTTGTTGAATAAATTCATCATATTTTTTCGAAAAATTAAAATAAAGATTACTGATTTTGTTTACATTGTTTTTTGACTCATCAATTTTTTTTGCATTTTCACTCTGTTTTTTCTCGTTTGATTCAATTTGTGTTTTTAAATCGTCCACAATTTTTTTCCTTTCAATCTCTAGTTTTTCCTTTTGATTTTCGAATGTAGAAATCGTATTGAGAACCTGTTGTTTTATTTCAGTTTGAAAGTTTTGAATTTCTTCTTCTAAAATATTGACGTCAATTAATCTGAAAAGCCTTTTTTGAGATACAAATTCAGCGATTTCTTTACTGTCTATAAAAAACAGAGTATCATATTTTGGTAAAATTTCTAACGCTTTTTTAAACAGATTCTGAATTGAATTATTGTCTAATTTATTGGTGAAAATAACCACGTTTTTATCTGAACTTTGCCAGTCTATAAAACCTATTTTTCTGCTGTTGTATTTAATTTTTTCAAAATCCTGATCAAAAATATTGGTGAGATTAAACTCTTTTGAATGATTAATATTCAAAATATTGTTGCTTACATTATTGTTTTTTAATTTCTGATGAATCTGATGCAATGAGTTTAAAATTAAATTTTCATCAGCTATTTCATCAGAAAAAATCAAGCTTGTCCCAATAAAAGTACCTGTTCTGTTAGAATTTTTTTCTTTTGCATAGGTATAAACAGAGTAAGAGATCAAAAACTTATCGGCAATACCTTCTTTTCTAATCGAATAAATACGGTCATTGGCAGATAATAATTGTATAGCATCTGTTTTTAAATCGAAAGTTTTTAGCGCTTTTTCTAAATTTTTATTTCCATAAATACAGGATTGTGTAAAACCATTCGGTGTCCCAAATGTTGCATAACCAAAGACATTTATATTTTTCATTTATTTTGAAAAGCTAAATTTTATTTTTTCCCAGAAAGTCCCTTCGTAATCCAAATTGTAACCAACAATATTGTGATAGAGCCACTTTGCAATGACTTCTGCCGATTCCAGATTCAAAAGTGTTATTTTTTCAATTCCGGCCTGATTCTGTACATTTCCTATTGTAAAATAGGTTTTGCTGAGGTTGTAAGTGTCAATTCGATTATTGGTCATACTCAATCTTTCGCTGATGAAATTTTCAAGATGCTGCTCGTTATCTACGCCTGTATTTCCAGATTTATCCCATTTAGAAATCACAAGAAGCACATTTACATTTTTCAGATTCTTTCCCTTTTTTTCCAGATAATCTAAAAATTCTACAATTTTAGAATCTTCATTGTGCGCTTTGTCATAGCTTGTTACAATCAGAAAGTTCAGCGGAATGTCTGAATTTAAGTACGCTTCAATGTCTGCGTGATATCTTCCGCCTCTTGAAATTTCGTTATGATTTTCTCCAGCCGTTTCTAAAAACGAAATATTAATGGAAGGAACTTTTTTCGATTGATTATTCGGGTCAAATACAAAATCTAATCTTGTCACCTGATCTCTCGTACTTCTATTGGGTAGAATGCCCTTTTTTATATTTTCAAAAAAATCAGCCAATAAAATTTGCGCTTCTCTGGAATTTGGACTTCCCAATTTTGGTCTTAAAACTCCGGCATAAGAGTTCAAATAATACAAAATTGCCGATAAAATAACAGATTTTCCTGAAGCTGAAGTTCCGTAGAAGAAGACGAAATTACTGTCTTTATTTTTCACAGTGGTTGTACTGCCGTTTGAAGTGGGAACAAAACCGTCATCTTCTATTTCAGGATGTGCGTAAATGTTTTCATTCGTTATAATCTCGTTTTGAGGCTCTGTAAAATCATCGAATTTTTTAAAATCGTTGTCATAATCATAGTTATCGAAAGAAAAAGGTTTGTCATTATTCATCATGGTAATTATTTATTTGGGATTAATGTTCTGCCTTTTTTTCTGTTTCCTAAAACGCTGTTATTGGTTCTATTATCCGGACTTGTCACCAATAAAATGATAATTACAATCACAAAATCTAATAAAATACATCCTGCCAAAACAACAAATTGATACATTCCGAAGTTTTTAATCGCATGTTCAAAAGCATAACCAATTTTTCCAACATCTTGTGTTTTAGAAAGTAAAGGTTCGAATTTGAATTTTTCTTCTCCCAAAACATTGCTGCCTCGGTTTCCAAGCTTGTTATAATCGGTTAAGGCATTGTCTATAAGGGCTTGTGCCAAAATATCTTTATCTTTTTTAGGCAACAACAAAAACTCCTGTATTCTTTTATTCCATTTCAGAACAGAATTATTAATGTCTGATTTTAAATTTCTTTCATCAGGCGACAAATCCATCACCATATTATCGATTTGGCTTCCCATTCTTTGTGCTAAATCTTCATAATCATTTCCAATCGGAGTTAAAAGATCTACTTTTTGCCCCGTCATTTTTTCAATATCTCTGATTAATGACTGCGCTCTTGAGCCGATTCCCTGATTTGCAGGATCAATAATTTGAGCCATTAATTGTTTTTTCTTAATCTCAATATTTCTTGTGGTTTCTTTCGGGTATTTATAATTTAATTTTGCTTCAATATTATTTTCCAGCGTATTAAAATCTTCATTAATCGTTTTTAATTCGTTGGTGTAGATGTCGGTACGCATAAATCTTGTGTATAATGCGTTGAAATTGGCGATAAAGCAAAAGGATGCAATGAAGATGTAAATTCCCACCAAGCTTCCGGTAGATTTACCTTCAAGTTTTGCAGCACGAAGCATCCAGCAAAGGAATAATAATAGCAAAGAAAGCACGAGTGCTATTACAAATGATGCGTTGCCGAAGATCTGCTCAAGCCCGACCCAGGTTTGATAAAAGCTCACGCTGATTAATAATATTGCGAGCACTCCTAAAAATAGATCTGATGCTCCTAAAGAATTTTTACTCATGGTTGGTATTTTATAATATTGTTTTTTTTCTTTTTTTAAAACAAGAAATTCAGTATTCTAATTTTCTCCAAAACTACAGTGGCATTCTTATATTTTTTTACGGGAAACCATAAAGCATGAATGTTTCAGAGAAAAAATTATATTTACAGAAAAAAAAACAATGGAAAATTATTTAGACATCAACAGGAAATCCTGGAATGCCAAAGTAGAACCACATCTGAAATCGGATTTCTATTTTGTTGATGAATTTTTGAAAGGAAGAACATCATTAAATTCTATAGAGCTTGGGCTTGTAAGAGATGTAAAAGGTAAAAAAATTCTTCATCTGCAATGTCATTTTGGGCAGGATTCTATTTCGCTTTCGAGAATGGGAGCAAAGGTTACAGGAATTGATCTTTCAGATAAAGCAATTGAAGCGGGAAAAGATTTAGCGAAACAATGCAATACAGATACAGAATTTATTTGCTCTGATGTATATGATTTACCTACTATTTTAGACGAAAAATTTGATATAGTTTTTACAAGTTACGGCACAATTGGCTGGCTTCCCGATCTTGAAAAGTGGGCGGGTGTAATTGATCATTTTTTAAAACCAAACGGAAAGTTTATCATGGCAGAATTTCATCCTGTAGTTTGGATGTTTGATGATGATTTTAAAGACATTGCGTATAATTATTTCAATGAAAAACCTATTGCAGAAACTTATGAAGGAACCTATGCAGACTTTTCAGCCGAAATCGTTCAGGATTATGTAATGTGGAATCATTCGTTATCCGAAGTAATGCAAAATCTGATTAATAAAAACTTAGTAATAGAGCAGTTTCAGGAATTTGATTGGTCACCTTACCCGTGTTTTAAGCACATTGAAGAATTTGAAAAAGGAAAATGGCGCACAGAAAAATTTGGAAATAAAATACCTATGGTTTATGCCCTTTCAGCACAAAAAAAGTCATCGTAATGATGACTTTTTTGTATATGAATGTTAAAATGAATATCTAAGTTTATCGATTCTAATCTTATAATTTAGATGTAGAATCTTCTACTTTTGTTTTTGCTTCGTCAAATTTACTTTGAGCTTGGGAAGCCACTTCATTTGCTTTATCTTTCAAATCATTTCCCCATTTATTCAAATTATCTTTAGCAGAGTTAATTTTGTCTTTCACAGCTTGTTGCTGTTCCGGAGTAGATTTTTTGTATTTCCAATATGCTAAAGCACCTATTCCTAATAAAGCTAATAATCCATTTGTCTTATTTCCCATGATTTCTGATTTTTAAAAGTTATAATATTAAAATTTTGTTATTAATAACTATGTAAAATGTGTGCCAAAAAATTTATGGGAATAATAAAAATATGTTAAAATTATTTAAAGATTTCAAATTGATTTCCATCAAAACTTGCAAAAACCATTGTAGGATAAGAGTCTTGATGATAAATATTTCCGTTTTTATCAATGGCGATAGCTCCTGCAAAGCCATCGATAGTCTTTAGCTCAGCAAAAGTTTTGTCAAAAGCGTCTTTTAAGTTCATTCCATCTGTCACTCTGGTTACAATTTTGGCAGAAGTTGCATTGCTTACAATATCTTCACCAACTCCGGTGCAGCTTACAGCACAAAATTCATTGGCGTAATTTCCAGCTACCGTTGCAGAGTCTGAAATTCTTCCCGGAATTTCAAAACCTTTACCTCCGGTAGAAGTGGCAACAGCTAATTTTCCGTTTTTATCGATCGCAACACAACCAACAGTTCCTTTTCCCCCGTTTTTTAGTTTCGCTTCATATTCTTTTCTTCTTTGAGGAATTTCTGTTGAGAAATTTTCAAATCCGTTATTGTTAGCATAAATTTTAGCTCCGTTTCCACCTAAAACCCGGTCATCTTCTTTCATCAGTTCCTTTGCTACAAAAATCGGATTTTTCACATCCTGAATATTGATAACACCGCTCATTTTCTGAGTTTCACCATTCATTAATGCTGCACTCATTCTGATAACGCCGTCACTTTGAATTTGCGAACCGATTCCTGCATTAAACAATTCATCATCTTCCAAAAGAGAAACCGCATAAGCAACGGTATCGACTGCAGAATGGGTTTCTAAATATTGATATGCCTTTTCAGCGATGTTTTTTAAAGAATTTTGTTTAGCAACTTTCACTTCATGGCTCTGGTCACTTTCAGAGAAAAAACCTCCGTGGATAATGATTTTCATATTGATTATTTGATTTTAAATATATAAAAAAAAGTGAAGAAATCTTCACTTTAATGTATTGTTACGTTTGAGGTATCGGGTTAAACTGAGAGTTTTCTATCGTCAGTTTTCTTGTCGTCAAATCATAGTGATCGTTCATCGACATCACGTGAACGGTAAGATTATCTATTGAAATAGGTTCACCTAAATTGATATTGGTAAGATTGGTGTCTTTAATGAATCTTCCATCAACAATAATTACTAAACCAGATCCTACAGCGGTCATGGTATCATTATGAATGAAAAGTCCGGTGTCTTCACCTAAACCGATTCCTAAAGTTCTAGGATTGTTTACCACAGCTTGGAAAAGTCTTCCGATTCTTCCTCTTTGTACGAAATGCGTATCAACAATTACGTTATCGATTAAACCTAAACCTTGAGTTGTTTTAATTTCACCCTTCAACAAAGCTTCAGAACTGCTTCCTTGGTAAATCATATTCTCAGAAGCTGCTGCAGCTCCTGCAGAAGTTCCGGAGTAGATAAAATCCTGCTCCATATATTTCAGCAAAATAGTATCATGAAATCTTGTTCCACCCAAAATAGAAGTCAGTCTTAACTGATCACCACCCGTAAACATTACAACATCGGCAGCATTTGCTCTTGCAACAATAGCATCCGAATTAGCTTCTTCACGATTGTGAATATCAAGAATATTGACATTTTTGGCTCCTAAAAATTCAAAAGCTTTTTTATATTCAGCACCTACTATTTGAGGGATCTGCGAAGCCGTAGTAATGACTTCGATAATTGAGTTTTCTTTATTCTTAGATTCAGTAATGATTTTTCTTAAGATTCCTCTCTCAAAAAAGTTAAGATTTTTTTCGACATTCTGATCGTAATCGGTCTCAGAAAAACTGCCTTTATTAACAGCCCCACCGATAATAATTAATTTTCCAACAGGTTTCATAGCTTGCAAATTTAAAAAATAATAAATTGTTAATGAAATGTAAACCGATTTTTAACGTATTTAGTTTGATTTCTAATTGATTAAAGAAATTGTATTTTTTTAATAAATCTTTAATAACGCTATGGTTTTGTTTCATGTTTTACATTATCTTTGATTTAGAAAGATGTTTTTATTAATATAATAAGGTATAACTAAAGTATGAAAATTGAGAAGATACAGGCTTTGCGTGGTCCAAATATTTGGAGTATAAGAAGAAAGAAGCTGATACAGATGCGTTTGGATCTGGAGGAAATGGAAGATTTTCCTACAAATAAAATCGAAGGTTTTCGTGAAAGAATAGAACATCTTATGCCTTCGCTCATTAGTCACCGTTGTTCTGAAGGAACGAGAGGAGGTTTTTTTCATAGAATAGAAACTGGTACCTGGATGGGACATGTCATTGAGCATATCGCTTTAGAAATTCAAACTTTAGCGGGTATGGAAACAGGATTTGGAAGAACGCGCGAGACAAAATCTCCAGGAGTTTACAACGTCGTGTTTGATTATATCGAAGAAAATGCAGGAATCTATGCAGCCGAACAGGCGGTAGAAATTGCTTTAGCTTTAATTGAAAATAAAGAATACGATATCAATGCCTGTATTCAAAAGTTAAAAGAAATCAGAGAGCGTGTAAGATTGGGACCTTCAACAGGAAGTATTGTTGAGGAAGCAGTTTCAAGAAAAATTCCGTGGATAAGATTGGGAAGCAACTCGCTGGTTCAGTTAGGTTACGGAGTTAATCAACAAAGATTCCAGGCGACAATTACCGGAAATACAAGCTCGATTGCTGTAGATATTGCATGCAATAAAGAGCTGACGAAAAGAATGCTTCATGATGCTGCAATTCCTGTTCCGATGGGAGATTTAATTGTGGATGAGGAAGAACTACAAAGCGTTATCAAAAAAATTGGTTATCCTATCGTTATTAAACCTTTGGACGGAAATCACGGAAAAGGTTCTTCAATCAATGTTAATGATTGGGTTTCTTCTGTGACAGGTTTAGAATACGCTCAGAAATATTCAAAAAAAGTAATTGTTGAAAAATATATTACGGGATACGATTTCAGAGTTTTGGTAATCAATAATAAAATGGTTGCAGCAGCAAGAAGGGTTCCCGCTCATGTTGTTGGTGACGGTGAATCTAATCTTGAGCAATTAATTGAAAAAGAAAACAAAGATCCGAGAAGAGGATATGGTCACGAAAATGTTTTGACCGAAATCACAGTTGATAAAGACACTTTAGAATTACTTGAAAAACTCCAATATACTTTAGAAACAGTTCCTCAAAAAGGAGAAATAGTTTATCTAAAATCTACAGCTAATCTTTCTACAGGTGGTACTTCTATTGATGTTACCGATATGGTGCATCCGGAAAATATCACAATGGCTGAAAGAATTTCAAAAATCATCGGTTTAGATGTCTGCGGAATTGATATTATGGCAGAAAATCTTACACAGCCTTTGAAAGAAAGCGGCGGAGCAATCATTGAAGTAAATGCAGCTCCTGGTTTCAGAATGCATTTGGCTCCAAGTGAAGGTCTTCCGAGAAACGTTGCAGCTCCGGTTGTAGATATGTTGTATCCGCAAGGAAAACCTTTTACCATTCCGATTATTGCAGTTACAGGAACTAATGGAAAAACCACGACGACAAGATTAATTTCACATATCGTAAAAAGTAACGGTTATAGAGTAGGTTTCACCACATCAGACGGAATTTACATTCAGAATACGATGTTGACGAAAGGTGATACAACAGGTCCTATTTCAGCCGAATTTATTCTAAAAGATCCAACTGTAGAATTTGCAGTTTTGGAAACCGCACGTGGCGGAATTCTTCGTTCCGGTTTAGGTTTCGGACAGTGTGACATCGGGGTTTTAACCAATATTAAAGAAGATCATTTAGGAATGAATGATATTCACAACCTGAAAGATTTAACCAAAGTAAAAAGAGTAGTACTCGACAGTGTAAAGAAAAGCGGATGGAGCGTTTTGAATGCTGAAGATGAATATTCTATGAGAATCATCAACGATTTGCCGAGTAATGTCGCTATTTTTAGTTTAGATGAAAATAATGAATACATCAAAAAATTTGCTAAAGAAGGACGCACAACCTGTGTTTATGAAGAAGGCTATGTAACCATTAAAAAAGGCGATTGGAAAATAAGAATCGGAAAAGTAAAAGATTTCCCGATTACGATGGAAGGAAAGGCAAAATTCATGATAGATAATGTTTTGGCGGCGAGTTTGGCTTGTTATCTTTATGGTTTTGGGATTGAGGATATTTCAAACTCACTTCGTACATTTATTCCAAGTGCACAGTTGACTCCGGGAAGACTGAATGTATTTAAATTTAAAAACTTTAAAGTTTTGATAGATTTTGCACACAATCCTGCAGGTTATGAAGCGATTGAAGATTATCTTAAAAATGTAGAATCTACCAAGAAAATCGGAATTATTTCCGGTGTGGGAGACAGAAGAGATGAAGACATCAGACTGTGTGGAAAAATTGCCGGAAGAATGTTTGATCATATTATCATCAGAAACGAAAAACATCTTCGAGGAAGAACAGAAGAAGAAATCAACGGTTTGATTATCGACGGAATGCAATCTTCGGGAAGAGATGTGAGCTACGAAACGATTCCTAAAGAAATTGATGCGCTGAAACACGCAATGGGAATGGCGGAAGAAGGAACTTTTATTACAGCTCTAAGTGATGTAATTTCTAATGCAATTGACCTTGTTCAGGATTATCAGGCGAGGGAATTGCTTGAAGACGATAAATTTTAAAATAAAAAAAGGAGTAAAGTTAATTTACTCCTTTTTTTGTTTCCAGCTGCTCAGAATTAGCGTAAATCATACCTACAGTGAGGTTTTTGTAATTCTTTAAAATCTGTTGATTAGATTTATTTTTTAAACTATCTCTATAAAATGCAATTCTTTTTTCCCCGGAAAGAAAAAGCTTATTAGTTTTAGCATCTCGTTCTTTAATAAAAAGCGTTAACCTTGCGGGTTGTATTCCTTTTTGCTGAAGCTGATAATCATCTTTTCGATTATTAAATCTAAAAGTAATGAAACTTGTCTCTTCAGACCAGCCACCTCCAACATAAGCTATCTCAAAATTTACTTTAAGGTCTCTTAAAACGTCTTTTACTTTTTTATTGAGGTAAAATTGTTCATTTTCTTTAAATTTTCCGATTTCCTGTTTAGAATAAACTTTTTGTTGAGCATTCAGCTTAAAAGTAAAAACTAAAATAAACGGCAAAATGATTTTTAATACATATTTATTCATTCCATAATCTATTCTTCTCCAAAAAACGCATGAGAACTGCCAATCCAGATTGCATCTTTTTTGTTGAAATCTACATTTACCATTGCAGCTTTTGTCATTCTTGAAAGATTTTGAAGTAAAATTGGTCTTTCTTCATTTTCTTTCCAGATATAAAGTAAACGGATTTCGGCTCTTGAAAAATCTCCGTTGATATCTTCAAAAATTGGTTCGTAGTTTACTTTTCGCTGCAAGATATAATTTTTTTTATCTAAAATAGCATCAGTAATCTCTTTTGTGGGATTTAGATTTACACCGCTACCTGCAAAAGAAAACAAAGGTTTTAAAACAAAATTTTCAAGGCTTTCATTTTCAGGAAACTCGTGCAGGAAATAGCTTTTCGGAACAAATTCATGTTTTAGCAAAGGCAGAAGATATTTAGAAATTTTAAAAAACCAATTCGGATGAGTAATCCATTCCACATCTACCTCTTCACGGAAATTAAATTCAGTTTTAAGGTCTGGAATTTTATCAAGCTCATCAAAAATGACGCGGTTATAAATTCTTTTGATTCTGATCAGTTCACCATTACGCTCATAAAATAATTGATTTCCCTGCTTTTTTACTTTAGTTAGACAAACAGTTTTTATTCCTAAAAGTTTTTCAGTTAAAGCAAAATCAATAGCCGTTTTCTGTTTTTCAGGATAAATTTCAAGCAAAACAACATTTTCAGGATTTTCTTTACCAACAATCAATTCATATAAATGCTTCTGATAGTCTTCATCCGAAATATTATTTTTCAATTGATTTAAGAATGGATAAACCTCACAAAAAGTATCTTCATAAACATTCTGAAACGCATACAACGAAGGAAAAGCTTGTAATTCTATCAGTTGAGGTTCTATTTTTCCGTTTTCACTTCTGCAAATCCCAAAATCTATGGTGAAAAAATGAGGTTGCTTTGTATCATTGGGAACTTTACAGTTTTCAGGAATCGAGTTTTCTAAAGTTCCTTCAGGGAAATTTTTAATCTGATCAATAATACTTTCACTTGCTGAAACTAATTTTTCTTTGAATTCTTTGGTTAAAAAAATAGGACTTTCAGACAATCTGAATGTAGGTTGTATGCCGCTTTTTTCTTCTAAGATTGATTTTATCTGATCATACTTTTCGCGGGTGAATTCTTCGTTAAACTGTTTTCTGTATTTTTGGATCATAATTTTTTTCTTTTGTGATTTAAAAAATCGAGCAATAATGCTCGATTTTAATTGTTTTTATTTGAATTTTTTATCAGGCTGTTGCCGTATTTTGTTTCAAAATATTTTTCTTAGCATCGCTTAAAAAACGAGGTAGAATCTGAGATTGTGTAAGAACGATTTTGTCTTCGTCATTAATTCTGTCTACGGTTTCCAGATATTTTTCCATACCGTAATTTTCAATCATAGCTTCTTTATTTTTCTCGTCTTTCAGATTTTCAATCATTCCGTCAGGATTAGCTTCAGGATGAAACTGTGTTCCGAAAATTTCATCAGAAAAACGAACTGCCATAATTGCCCGCTCCAAATCGATATGAGGACGAGATTTTTCAATCGCTACCATTTTCATATCTAATTCTTCAAAACGCTCTACATTAGGTTCAATAAACTGATATGCTCTGGAATCTACAGCATAAAAAGGATCGGGTAGGTTTTTGAATAAAAATTCAGCTTCACCTTCTTCCGTTTTATGAATAGGCTGCACTCCAAAAGAATAAGATTTTCTTTTACAGATATTTCCTAAATCCCAATGAATACTTGCCAATTGGAAAGAATGACAAATCAGAAAAAGATATTTTTTTGCATCATTATGCTTGTTATATTCATAAACTGAATCTAAAAAATCTGCAAATTTCTGCTCCCATTCAAAGCCTTCACGGTGCGGATTTCCCGGTCCGCCGGAAGAAATAAATATATCAAAATCTTCAATGTTTGGAATTTCATTTTTATGTCTTACATCAAAACCTGTAATACTTATATTTTCTTCCGATTGCTTCTGGAAATTCTCAGAGATTTCTTTTATATTTTTAAATCCCTGATTCGCCTGATTGTTGTTCATATCCAGCAAAGCAATTCTTACATCTTTCATAACCACATAATTTCTGCAAAGTTATGAAATTATTATAAAGCAGTTTGGTTGTGCGTGATGCCGTATTCTGTCTCAGATATCATATAATCAACGACTTTCTTTAAGTCGCCTGTTTCTTTATAGACCGCTAATTGTCGGTCTGCGCCGGTTCCGTTTTCCAAAATTTTCCAGGCATATTCTACTTCTTTTCTGCATCCTAAATCATCTACAACATCATCGATAAACTCTAAAAGTTCTTTTAAAAGATCAGGATAAGGTACCGATTCTTCTTTACCAAAATCAATCAGTTTAGAATGAACTCCATCTCTGGAAGCACGCCATTTATTTTCGTTAAGCAATAATCTTCTGTAACTTCTGAAGCTTAAATTCTGCTGGTGAAGCTTGTAAATTTTAGCCACTAAACTCTGCATAATTGCAGCCAGACAAACTGTTTCTTCAATTCTTAAAGGCATATCACAAATTCTGAACTCAATAGTTGGATAAAACGGATGAACACGCAGATCCCACCATATTTTTTTGGCATTGTCAATCGTTCCGGTTTTTACCAAAAGATCAACATAACTGTCAAATTCCGCCAACGAATTAAAGTAACTCGGAATTCCGGTTCTTGGGAATTTGACGAAAATTTCTTGTCTGTAAGATTTAAAGCCTGTGCTTCTTCCAATCCAAAAAGGGGAGTTTACGGAAAGTGCATAAACATGCGGAAGGAAATAACGCATTACATTCTGTATTCTCACGCCTTCTTCACGGTTGGGAATTCCAATGTGAACGTGTAATCCGAAAATAAGATTTCCACGGGCAACATCGCCCATATCGTCTACAATTTTGTTGTAACGTTCACCGTTTGTAATCGTGTTGTGTTCCCAGTTTGAAAAAGGATGAGTTCCACCTCCGGAAACACGAAGTCCCTGTTCGTGCGCTGTATTGATTAAATGTCTTCTAAGATTGGTGAGTTCAGCCTGAGCTTCCTGAATATTCTGGCAAATTCCGGTTTCCATTTCAATCATTGATTCGTGCATTTCGTGTTTTAAATTTTCACTTAAAACAGCTTTTCCACCTTCAATAATTTTTGAAACATGAGAAATTAAATCGCGGCTTTCAACATCGATAATCTGATATTCTTCTTCGATTCCTATTGTAAATTGATGCATTTTTTTTTCAGTGTTTTTTTAGGTTTTTATTTTACAGAGTCTTTTACAAAAGTTCCCCACGAAATATTAGGTTTTCCGGGAACGTATTCTTTAGCTTTTTCAATGGCTAATTTTGCAGAATGTTCTACAATCCAGGCGAAATTTTCTTCTCCTACAGAATTTTTGTCTGCATCCGGAGCTGGGTTACAGAAATCAATAGCATAAGGAATTCCGTCTCTTACCGCAAATTCTACGGTGTTGAAATCATATCCTAAAGCCTGATTCATTTTTATGGTATAATCATGAATTGTTTTCAATAATTTTTTCAAATCTTCACCTTCTGTTTGATGAGTAGTTTCATATCTCAAATGAGGTGCATTTCTTGGCTCATATGGCATAATGTGAACGTATTTTTGTCCTAAACAATACACCCTGTAATAATCCTGGAAAACAATTTCTTCCTGCACCATCATCACTAATTGTTCTGTTTCGCTCAGTTTATCCCAAAGATCCTGCGGATTTTCTACTCGGTAAACGCTTTTCCAGCCACCACCATCATGAGGTTTCATATAAGCCGGAAATCCTACGTAATCAAAAATATATTCCCAGTCGTGTGGAAACTTTAGGTTTCTGAATGAAGTTTCTGAAGTATCTGTAGGTCTTTCGTGTGAAGGAAGCAAAACGGTTTTAGGTAAAGGAATTCCAAGTTTAGTCATTAAAGCATTGTTGAAGAATTTTTCATCAGCACTCCACCAAAAAGGATTGTTGATTACATAGGTTCCGTTTAAAGCTGCATTTTTAAGATAAGCTCTGTAGAAAGGAACATCCTGAGAAATTCTGTCAATAATCACGGCATACCCATAATCTGCACCTTGCTCCAGTTTATCTATATTCACTGCTTCAGCGATTACTTCTCCGCCTCCAAGTTCGTTTACTTTATCAATAAATGCCCACGGAAATGTATCTTCCATCCCGAATAAAATTCCTACTTTTTTTGCCATAATTTGTTTTTTAATGATTTAATATTAATATTTGAGTTGTTTTAATTTAAAAAAATGCCCCGATGTACGTTGGAAAAGTCATTCTCCAAAGTGGCCAGTCGTGATTGATCCATTTTTTTTCGTCATACCAGAAATCAATTCCTTTTGAGGCTAAAATCCCTGCCATTTCCACATTTTTATCTTTGCATATATCTTCATCAGAAGTGCTTAAAACAATGTGCATATGCTTATATTTCCAGGCTTCATCGTTTTTTACAAATTCTCTCGGACAGTTAAAATAAACCAGTTCACCATCATATCCATCCATGAAATTTCTAATGCTGAATGCTCCCGAAAGACAGAATAAATGCGAAATCACATCCGGAAAACGAAACGCAAAATTAGCTGCATGATAACCTCCGAAACTCGCTCCTGCAATCGCAACACGATGGATCTGGTGAAGTTTTTGGATATAAGGAACAAACTCCTGAATCAGAAACTGTACATATTTTTCATAATTTTTTATTCTTTGTTGCGGCGAAATTTTTTCGTCATAAAAAGTCCACGCATCAATCGTTTGAACGTTGTATAATTTTACTTTTCCCTGCTCAATAAAATAATTGATGCTGCTGTTCAGGTGAAAATCATGATTTTGAGTATATAAACCTTGTGAGGTCGGAAACATAATAATCGGATAACCGTAATGTCCCGTAACTTCCACTTTAAGGCTTGTTCCTAAGATATTGGAATAATAATCTGTATGTTCTATATGTGGCATATTTTATTGTTTGAGCTTTTATTTGTGTTAATATTATATGAACTTAATGAATTCAATTCCACCCAGTTGATCATCTTGAAGAATATCCAGAACAATTGTTTTATATTTTGGATGTTCTAAAATAATATTTTCTTTAAACTGCCATTTTGATCCAGGTTTATTTGCATCTGTAGAATCAACAAATTTGTAATATGCTTTACTTTCCCATTTTCCAAATTTGATGGTGTTTAAATTAGTTTTTAAATTAGATTCTTTTGGTAAATTAAATGTTATAAAATCTATAATTTCTTGAATGTCAATTTTTCTATTCATTAAAATTAAGAACTCGGTTTATCTTTCGGGGGAAGTACATTCAACATCTCCGCATGAATCTTTTCAGCTGCAGAATCAAGCCTGTCCTGAACAATATCAGAATCTTTCGACTTATAAACAATTCCTACATGATAGTCGATTGGAAGAAATTTCACAACTTCTTCACATTCAAAATCTTTATAATTGGGAGCTAAATCTTTAATCAACGCTACGATCAATCCCGAATAATATCCAGTTGGTTTTGAAACTTCGTAATGATTTCCTCTTAGCAATGCATCTTCAATCTTTGCCCATTCACGCCAAATATTAATATTGCTAGAAGCTTCTACCAAATCTGGAATATGCGCACCTCCAACTCTTGAGGAAGTTTCCAGGAAATACCATTTTTTGTCTTCTTTACCACGAATAAATTCTGTGTGAGTAGCACCATTAAGCAAGCCAAAGTTGTTTAAAACTTTTGCATTAGCTTCTTCCAAAGCTTTAAACTCTTCAGAATATCTTCCTAAAGTTTTGGTTCTGAAAACCCCGCCCTCATGAGAAACCTGCATCGGTGGAGCAAGGTATTTTGAAGCAGAAGTAAAAACAATCTCTTTATTGAATGTTAAACTGTCTACATGGTAAACATCGCCTGGTTTAAAACTTTCGAGAAGAAATAAATGTCTCTCTTCACCCAGTTTTTCCAAAGCATTCCAAAGCTCTTCCTGAGTTTTTAATTTTTTAATTCCTGATGCTGAAGCTTCAGAACGTGGCTTCAAAACCCATGGCGGAGAAACTTTTTCGGTGAAATCTTTTACTTCCTGATCATTAAACACAGCAGTAAATTCAGGAACATTGATTCCGGAGTCTTTTGCTTTTTGACGCATGGCGAGTTTATCTCTGAAATAACGGTGCGTTGTCTGTCCCATTCCGGGAATACGGAATGTCTCACGAATCAGTGCAGCTTTTTCAACATCATAATCATCCAAAGCGATTACAGCATCTACTTTCCTGGTTTTCATCAAGTGAGAAAATCCCTGAATAAGATGATCAAGATTCCAGACCGAAGGCTTTATCTCCGGCATATAGAAAACTTCATCGACAGCGTGCCATGGCCAGTTTTTTTCTTTTAAATTTTCCGATGTTACGAGGATGATTTTATTACCGAGTTTTTTCATCTCGTCCATAAAATCGTAACCTTTATAATAGCACGAAATGCATACGATGGTTTTCTCCTTCATATAATGATTTTTAATTTTTATTAAATTATAAAAAATAAAAGCTTATGATTGTTGATTATTTAATATTAAAAATTGATAATCGGTGTGCTTTTGAAAATTACTAATCAAGTATAAGAAGAAAAATTTTAAAAAACTAATTTTTAATGATAATTTTCGATTAAATCGGCCAGTAATTGCACTCCAAAGCCGGTTGCTGCTTTTTCTTTTGCATATCCTACACTTCCAAATGCAACTCCTGCAATGTCGAGATGTGCCCAATTTGGATGGTTTCCGATGAATTGTTCCAAGAATTTTGCAGCAATAATACAATCTCCGAGAGGTTTCATTGAAATATTTTTAAAATCGGCAACATCAGATTTAAAATCATCCAACCAAACATCCCATAAAGGAAGATTCCATAATCTCTGATTAGTCTTATCACCGGTTTTAATTAAAAGATTTTTCAAATCCTCATTGTTAGAAAACATCGCTCCACAAGTGTCTCCAAACATTCTTACCGAACTTCCTGTAAGGGTTGCAAGATCAATTAAAATATCCGTTTTGTAATTTTTTGAAAGATAAGATAAGCCATCTGCAAGAGTCATTCTGCCTTCTGCATCGGTGTTTAAAACTTCAATTGTTTTTCCGTTGTAAGCCGTAATGACATCGCTTGGTAAGTAGGCATTTTCAGAAATTGCATTGTCAGTAATCGGTAAAATTGCTGTAATGTTAACGGGAAGTTTCATTTGCGATGCGTAAATTAGTGCTCCAATCACTGCGGTTGCACCTCCCATGTCAGATTTCATATAGTGCATATTGTCTGAAGCTTTCAGGGAAATTCCCCCCGTGTCAAATAAAACGCATTTTCCTACAAGCCCAAAAGTTTTGGCGTTTTTCTCCGTTGTTTTATATTCCAAAATAGTAAAAGCGGCATCATAAGCACTTCCCTGATTAACAGAAAGAAAGGCTCCAAGACCTAATTCGGCACATTTTTTTCTATTAAAAACGGTGTGCTTTAACTGATTTTTCTTGGCTAAATTCTTTAGATAAGTATTGAAGATCTCAGGCTTTTTTAGATTGGCTGGTTTATTAAGCCAATCCTGACAAGCTACTTGTCCTTGACAGATCGCATCTATTCTTGAAGAAATAGTATCTAATTTTTTCTGGCTTAAATTCCCAAAATGAAGCTCGAAAGATTTATTCCAAAAAGGATGGGTTTTATCAAATGGGTAAGTGTAAGTTCCTAATAGTAATCCTTTTGTGAACTCTTCAAATTGTTTTTGAATAATGAATTCAGAAATTAATAACGTAGGTACGGTTTGTATATTTTTTTTTTGAGTCTGAGAGAATTTTACTCCAATTTGCTGAAATTCAAAATTCTGTAAAGTTTCTTTTCCAAGACCTATATAATAAGTGATGGTTTTTTCACTGGTTTCTATAAAAACTTCATGTTTTTTTCCTGAAAAAAGAAGGGCAATATTTTTGTTGAATTTTTTAGAGTTTAGAGTCCAGGATTCTTCTGTGAATAATTGAAAGATCTGAGCATATTGTTTATTTTTTTTATTGAATAATTGCATTTTTAAATCGTTTTATTTTTAATATTTTCCTGTTTTGGTGTTACTTCAACAGGGTTTTCTGTATTATTATAGAAAAGCCATTCAATTGCTCTAGGAAATTCCTGTGACCAATAAAATTCGCTATGTTCTCCGTCGGGATTGATATTGGTTTTAAATTCAAAATCAAAAAGGTTTTTCTTTTCCCACCGTTGTAAATAGTTTTCAAAAACCTGAATTCTTTTTACCATTTTAGCTCCTTCCTGTTCGCCTCCATAAAGATAGATTTTAGTCTTAAAAGGAACTCTGAAACTCATCATCGGAAAGTTATTGTTGGGTTCTATCCAAAGGGAAGGTGAAAAAATAAGCAGTTTAGAATAAACTTCAGGGTAAAGAAAACCACTGTAAAGACTGATGAGCGCTCCTAAAGAGCTTCCGCCAATCCCTGTGTTTTCGCGGTCTTTTTTTGTACGATAATGTTCATCAACAAAAGGTTTTAAAGTGTCAGTAACGAATCTGATGTATTTTTTCCCTTCAGATCCGTTGGCAACGTTATCATTATCGAAAATATATTCTTTAATCCGGTCTTCGCTTCCGTGTTCTACTGCGATTACGATAACATCTCCACGACCGTATTCCGCAAGAATCGATAGTTTTTTGTCGATCTCCCAGTTTCCGTAGGCGCTGCCTTCATTGAATAAATTTTGAGCATCCTGAAGATAAAGCACAGGATATTTTTTATCTGAAATATAATAATCGTAGGGTAAAAGTGCCCAAACTTTACGGTAACGGTCAAGCTGCGGAATGTAAAATTCTTCAGAGATCACCTCAACAATAGGGAAGAACTCATCTTTAAATGGTCCCCAGTTGAATCTCCATTTTTCCACAAAATCATTGGTTGTTCCAGATTTTTTGTTGATTTTTCTGTTTGGCGTAATGTTTCCGTACTGATCCAGTTCTACATTTTCCCAACCGCCTTTTGTGAATTTATATTCTATGTCATCACCTAGCAATTGGTCTTCAATGTCAATGCTGTAGATGTTTTCATCCAAAATTGTAAGTTGAAAATGGTAATCTTTAGGATTCCATTTATTAAAATTTCCGGTGATGAAAATAGGTCTGCTGTCTTTTTCTGCCGTATTGAGCGTAAATTTCATTCTGTGTTTTTAACGGTTTTAAAACTTTCAAATTTATAAAAAATATTTTTATGAATTCTTTTTAATATTGATTAAAAATAGCTCCAGCCAAGGGAAAATTTTATATATTTGGTAGTCATCGTAATTCTGTAAAAGATATATGTTTATGATGATGTAGACCAAAACCGATTATGATGAATTTTGTAAAAACCTACACCCTTTTTACGGAGCATGATGTCTATCTTTTTAAAGAAGGTAAACATTACAGACTCTACGAAAAGTTTGGTGCTCATTCTGTTGAAAAAGACGGAATAAAAGGGGTTTATTTTTCGGTTTGGGCTCCGAATGCCAAAAAAGTTTCCGTTATCGGGAATTTTAATAACTGGAATCACCGAGAACATATCCTTTTTCCGAGATGGGATCAATCCGGGATTTGGGAAGGTTTTATTCCTGCGCTTTCTTTGGGAATACTTTACAAGTATGCAATAGAAACGGCTCAAGGAAAAATTTTAGAAAAAAGTGATCCATATGCTTTAAGCTGGGAACAAAATCTCCAGGCTGCATCAATGGTCTCTACCAATTGGTATGAATGGAGCGATCAGGAATGGCTGGAAAAACGCTGGCAAAAAAACAGTTTAGAGGCTCCGATTTCCGTTTACGAATTACATTTAGGTTCGTGGCTACGAAACGAAAATAATCCTGAAAAATTTCTGAATTACAGAGATATTGCCTCAAAACTGGTTCCTTATATTAATGAAATGGGTTTTACTCATGTAGAGTTTATGCCCGTGATGGAATATCCTTATGATCCGAGTTGGGGGTATCAGATTACCGGTTTTTTTGCAGCAACGTCTCGTTTTGGTTCTCCGCAGGATTTGATGTTTTTAATTAACGAACTTCATAAAAATGATATTGGCGTTATTTTAGATTGGGTTCCTTCGCATTTTCCGGGTGATGCAAATGGATTGCATCGTTTTGACGGTTCTTATTTATATGAACATGAAGATCCCAGAAAGGGGTTTCATCCCGATTGGAAATCTTATATTTTTAATTACGGACGAAATGAAGTGAAATCTTTTCTAATTTCAAATGCGGTATTCTGGCTCGATCGTTATCACGCAGACGGACTTCGGGTTGATGCGGTAACTTCAATGCTTCATTTAGATTATTCAAGAAATGAAGGCGAATGGGAACCGAATATTTATGGAGAAAATGTAAATCTTGAAGCAAAAGCTTTTCTTCAGGAATTTAATACAGCCGTTTATAAAGAATTTGGAAATAATATCATGACCATTGCTGAGGAAAGTTCAGACTTTCCAAAGCTGACAAAGCCTGTACATGAAGGCGGGGTAGGATTTGGTATGAAGTGGATGATGGGATGGATGCATGATACTTTATTTTATTTTAAAGAAGATCCAATCAATAGAAAACATCATCATAACAAGCTGACTTTTTCTTCGATGTATATGTATAATGAAAATTATATGATTCCGCTTTCGCACGATGAAGTGGTACACGGAAAAGCAAGTTTGATCTATAAAATGAAAGGTGATGAATGGCAGAAATTTGCCAATCTTAGAGCTTTGTATGTTTATATGTTTACGCATCCCGGAGCAAAATTATTGTTTATGGGTGATGAATTCGGGCAAACCAATGAATGGAATTTTAAGCAGAGCTTAGATTGGCATTTGTTGGAATATCCGGTTCATAAAGGTTTGCAGACTTTAGTGAAAGATCTGAATCATCTTTATAAGAACGAAACAGCGCTTTTTGAAAATCAATTCAATCAAAATGGTTTTGAATGGGTTGAAGCCAACGATCAGGAAAATTCTGTCTATATTTATTTAAGGAAAGGAAAAAGAAGGGATGATGTTTTTATGGTGATCTTAAATCTTACCCCAAATGTTTTAGATTATAAAGTTGGCGTAAATTTAGGTACACACTGGGAAGTAGTTTTGAATTCCGATGATGAAAAATACAATGGAAGCGGAGTTGAGGCGAATATCTTCAGAGAAGATCACGATGAATGGATGAACCGTCCAAGATCAATAAGCATAAATCTTCCTGCACTTTCCGGAATTGTTTTAAGACAGAGAAAAGATAAAAAGTATAAATTAAATAGGATTAAACAACACAAAAAATGACAATATTTCACCTCAGTACAGAATGTTATCCCGTAGCAAAAGTTGGCGGACTTGCAGATGTGGTCGGTGCTTTGCCAAAATATCAGAACAAAATAAAAGAGGTCAACGCAAAAGTAGTGATGCCTTGGTATAACAAACATTTTGTGTACGACTATGATTTTGAAGTGGTTTTTGATGGGTTTATTCATCAGGGTTCCAATATGCTTCAGGTTCAGGTAATGAAAGAAACGACAGATGTTTTGGGATTTGAATTGTTTATGGTGAAAATTCCGGGATTGCTTGACCGTGAAAATCCTTATGGCTATCAAGATGAAAGTTTTCAGTTTTTAGCTTTTCAGCACGGGGTTTTACATTGGTTGACTGCGATGAAAATTCGTCCCGATGTTTTGCATTGTCATGATTACCATACAGGTTTGGTTCCTTTTATGATAGAAAACTGTGAAGAGTTTGAATTTTTAAAAGGTGTAAAAACGATAGGAACGATTCATAACGGTGAATATCAGGGAATGATGAGTTGGGATATGGTCAATTATATGCCTGCTTTTGATCATCACAAATGGGGACTTCTCGACTGGAATGGCTTTATCAATCCTTTGGCGAGTATGATTAAATGTTGTAATGCTTTTACAACGGTTTCAGAAGGATATTTAGAAGAATTGTTTGTGAGTTTCAGAGGTCTTGAAAGTTTGGTAAGAGAAGAATTTTCAAAAGCTTATGGAATTATCAACGGGATCGATACAGATGTTTGGAATCCACAGACCGATCCAATGATCGATTTTAATTTTAATAGCAAAAATGCACTTAAAATAAAGAAGAAAAACAAGGCTAAACTTTGTAAAGAATATGGTTTAAATCCTGAACTTCCTTTGTTTGCTTTTATCGGAAGATTTGCTACTGAAAAAGGTGCAGATTTGCTTCCGGATTTAATTTGGCGAAGTATTAAGCAGAGTTTCGGAGGTTTAAATATTATTGTTCTTGGTTCAGGAAATGCTTATATAGAACAACAGTTGAAAGAATTGGACTCAGTTTATTCAAATTTTGCGACAGATATTGGATATAAAGAACATTTATCACATAAAATTTACGCTTCGGCAGATTTTTTGTTGATGCCTTCAAGAGTTGAACCTTGCGGTCTCAATCAGATGTATGCAATGCGTTACGGAACTGTTCCTGTGGTGAGTTATACAGGAGGATTGAGAGATACTGTAAAAGATATTACAACCGGAGGTTCCGGCTTGAATTTTACCTATCCCGGAGTTGACGATATTATTCACGCGATGAGTCGTGGTGTGAATATTTACAAAAACAAAGCACAAATGGATGAATTGGTTTTGTCTAATATGAAATTTGACTTTGCCTGGGAAAAATCAGCTGAAAAATATTTAACATTATATAAAAATTAAAAAAAAACGCAGATATTTATGAAACACAACGTTATTTCTATTGTGTTGGGAGGAGGTAGAGGAACAAGGCTTTTTCCATTGACTTATACAAGGTCTAAACCCGCTGTTCCGATTGCAGGAAAATACAGATTGGTAGATATTCCGATCTCGAATTGTTTGAATTCAGGATTAAATAAGATCCTGGTTTTGACTCAGTTTAATTCGGCTTCTCTTAACTCGCACATTAAAAATTCTTACCACTTTGATATTTTCAGTCAGGGTTTTGTAGATATTTTGGCAGCAGAGCAGAATGTTGACAGTGACAGCTGGTTTCAGGGAACTGCAGATGCGGTTCGCCAATCAATGAAGCATCTTGAAAAATACGATTATGAGTATATTCTTATTCTTTCAGGAGATCAGCTGTATCAGATGGATTTTAATGAAATGCTCGATTTTCATATCGATAATGGAGGTGATGTAACAATTGCAACGATTCCTGTAAATGCAAAAGATGCAACAGGTTTTGGAATTTTAAAATCTGATGATGATGGAAATATCACTTCATTCGTTGAGAAACCAGGATTTGATGAGCTTGAAGGTCTACAATCTGAAGTTTCAGAAGAAAATAAAGCGAAAGGAAAAGAGTTTTTAGCTTCGATGGGAATTTATATTTTTTCTAAAACAATTTTAAAGAAAATGTTTGATGAGGGAGCTGGAGATGATTTCGGAAAAGATATTATCCCAAATTCTATCGGAAAATATACAACGCTTAGTTATCAATACGAAGGTTACTGGACGGATATTGGAACCATTGAATCTTTCTACGAAGCCAACTTAGATCTTTGTCATGATTTTCCCCAGTTCAATTTGTTTTCATCAGCACCAATTTTTACACGTGCAAGAATGCTTCCGCCATCAAAAGTGAATGGTTCTTATGTAAGTAAAGCTGTTTTCGGAGACGGATGTATCATCATGGCAGATAAAATAGAAAATTCTGTGATTGGAAATCGTACTAGAGTTGACAAAGGTAGCACCATCGTTAATTCATATATTATGGGAGCCGATTTTTATCAAAATACCACAGAAATTGTGAATAACGACCGAAAAGGTTTGCCCAACATGGGGATCGGGAAATACTGCTACATTGAGAAGGCGATTTTAGATAAAAACTGTTTCATCGGTGATAATGTAAGGATCATTGGTGGGAAACACCTTCAGGACGGTGATTACGGAACGCATTCGGTACAGGATGGAATTGTTGTCGTAAAAAAAGGTGCGATACTTCCTCCGGGAACCCACATTGGATAAAAGGCTAGAAGTTTGATGCTGGAAGATGGATGTTTTGAGAAATTATAACTTTGAAGTTTTGTTTTTAATTCAAAATTTTTGCGGTTGAATATCAAACATCCGCCATCAAGCTTCCATCACCCATCAAAAATAAAAAACAAGAGTGATCAAGATATTGGTCACTTTTTTTATTTGTATTACTTTTGTACGATGCGTTTTTTTAAAATCATAGCGGTTATTATAGTTTTGTTAGTGGGAGCTTATGCGGCTTCCATGTATTATTTTGTAGATGAAAGTAAAGAATTTACGATAGAGAAAGAAGTAGATTATCCTTTAGAAAAGGTCTTCAACCAGTTTAATAATTTACAGAATTTTACTCGTTGGAATAATTTTTTCTCCAGCTCAAAAACCATTACGATTGATTATTACACGCCTTACGAAGGAAAAGGAAGTGCAATTAGTTACAATGATCCTAAAAGCGACGATGGTGGCGAAATGTTTATCCGTTACGAAAATCCAAACAAAACGCTGAGGTATCAGCTTTTCGAAGATGAGGATGAAAATCCTACTCTAATTGATGTGAAATTTACCGCAGTTTCTGCTGAAAAAACAAAGATCACTTGGTATGTTCATACTCCGAAGTTATCAGTTTTATCAAGAGCTCAGAATTTTTGGACTGAAGATAAATTTGCGGATAACATCGAGAAAAGCATGCTTAATCTTAAAAATGTTTTAGGAAATAAAGTAGAAAAAGACAATCAGCTGGCTGCCATAAAATACGACAGTCTTATGGTGGAAAAGGAAGAGGAGAAAATGATTTTGGGGGTGAATGTAAGTACTTCTAATAAAAAAGATGCTTTGTACAGAAATATTGTCATGAATTATAACAAAATAAATAATTTTGTGACGATGGATTTAGGTAAAAAAAGTGATGAAGTAGGATATCCTGTTTTGATTACCGATGCCGACAATTTTAAAGACAATGAGGTATCTTATTTTTTCGGAATTCCATTATCAAAAAGAATTGGAATTTCAGATAATAATTTCAGTTTCAGATCTGTGAACCCGACAGAAAATTATGTAATCTATTTCAAAGGATCTTATCCGGCAAGAATAAAAGCAATTCAGCAGCTTATACAAAAAGCAAAGAAAGACAAAATGCGCTATGGTGATGTTTATCAGACTTTTATAGAGCCGCCTGTGGAAGGTCAGGATGTTAACATGAAACTTTCTCTCTCTGTTTATAGATGATTTTTTCCCAATTCTCTTTTTTATATTTTTTTTAAGGTTTTGAGGTTATCCCAACTCGGTTTTTTTTATTAAATTTGAAGATTAATACGTTAAACAAAATTTAATAATAGATAAACTGTAATAATGGACAGATTTTCATTCCTAAACGCAGCTCATTCTCAGTTAATTGAGGATTTATACCAACAATACTTAAAATTTCCTGACTCTTTAGAACCATCATGGAAAGCCTTTTTTCAAGGCTTTGATTTTGCCATTGAGAACTACAGTGATGACGAAAGCATCCAGTACGTGCAAAATTCGGTGAAATCTTCACCTGCAGTGCAGCAGATTTCTCAGGCGGCTTCAAACGGTGAAGTTCCGGAGCACATCAAAAAGGAATTTAAGGTGGTAAACCTTATTGAAGCTTACAGAACGAGAGGTCACTTGTTTACAAAAACCAATCCGGTGCGTGAAAGAAGGCATTATACGCCAACTTTGGATATTGAAAATTTTGGGCTTGACAAGTCTGATTTAAATACAAAATTCAACTGCGCTGTTGAAACAGGTATGAAAGGTCCTGCAACTTTACAGGATTTGATTACACACCTGCAAAGCATCTACTGCGATTCTATTGGTGTGGAATACATGCACATCAACAACGTTCAGGAGAAAGACTTTATCAAGCAGTGGCTTCAGGTAAACGAAAACCACCCAATTCTTTCGGCTAACGAAAAAACTGAAATTTTATTAAAATTAAATCAGGCGGTTGCGTTTGAAAATTATCTTCATACAAAATTTGTTGGGCAAAAAAGATTCTCACTGGAAGGTGGCGAAACTTTAATTCCTGCTTTGGATCAGTTGATCTCAAGATCTTCTCAGTTAGGAGTTGATGAGGTTGTTCTGGGGATGGCTCACAGAGGAAGATTAAATGTTTTAACCAATATTTTCGGGAAATCTTACAAGCAGATTTTCTCAGAATTTGAAGGAAAAGAATTTGAAGAAGATGTATTCTCTGGTGACGTAAAATACCACTTAGGTTCATCTAAAAAAATAAAAACAGCTTCTGGAGAAGAGGTTGCAATTAATTTGACTCCGAACCCGTCTCACTTAGAAACTGTTGCTGCTTTGGTAGAAGGTATTTGCCGTGCAAAAGTAGACGATAAGTATAAAGATTACTCTAAAGTTTTACCAATCATTATTCATGGTGATGGTGCATTGGCAGGTCAGGGTATTGCTTACGAAGTTGCTCAGATGATGACTTTGGACGGTTACAAAACGGGAGGTACAGTTCATATTGTTGTAAATAACCAGGTTTCATTTACAACCAATTATATGGATGCAAGATCTTCTACGTATTGTACAGATGTTGCGAAAGTAACAGAATCTCCTGTAATGCACGTAAATGCAGATGATGCAGAAGCGGTAGTTCATGCGATGCATTTTGCTGCTGATTTCAGAGCTAAATTTGGTAAAGATGTTTATATCGATTTATTAGGATACAGAAAATATGGTCATAACGAAGGTGATGAGCCAAGATTTACACAGCCTAATTTGTATAAATTAATCTCAAAACACCAGAACCCAAGAGAGATTTATAAAGATAAACTGTTGAAAGACAACGTTACATCAAACGATGTAATTGCAAAAATGGAAACAGAATTCAAAGCGCTTTTAGATAAAGACTTTGATGCTTCTAAGGAAATCGAAAAGAATGTGATGGATATTTTCATGGCAGATGACTGGACGAATTTCCCGATTGCAAAAAGAGGAGCTGTACAAGATGCTGTTGATACAAAATATGATTTAGCTAAGCTAAAAGAATTGGCAATTAAAATGTCAACACTTCCTGCTGATAAAAAATTCATCAATAAGATTACAAGACTTTTCGATAACAGAATCAAAGCTATTGAGGCAAACTCTTTAGATTGGGCTCTTGGAGAGTGGTTGGCTTATGCTACACTTCTTGTAGAAGGTCACAACGTAAGAATTTCTGGTGAAGATGTGGAAAGAGGTACATTTTCTCACAGACATGCTGTTGTAAAAACGGAAGATACAGAAGAAGAGTATGTTCCTTTAAAAGAAGTTTCAGAAAGCAGATTTGATGTTTTCAATTCTCACCTTTCAGAATACGGAGTTTTAGGATTTGATTACGGGTATGCAATGGCATCTCCGAATACTTTAACGATTTGGGAAGCTCAGTTCGGAGATTTCGTCAACGGAGCTCAGATTATTGTCGACCAGTATTTGGCTGCAGCAGAAGAAAAATGGAAAATTCAGGACGGTTTGGTAATGTTGTTACCTCACGGTTCAGAAGGACAGGGTGCAGAACACTCTTCAGCAAGATTGGAAAGATTCCTTACGCTTTGTGCTAATGAGAATATGGTTGTTGCGAATATTACTTCTCCGGCAAACTATTTCCACTTATTAAGAAGACAGTTGAAATGGGCATTCAGAAAGCCATTGATCGTAATGAGTCCAAAATCTTTATTAAGACATCCAAAAGTGGTTTCTCCGCTTGAAGATTTCTCAAACAAAGGATTCCAGCCTATTTTAGATGATCCTACTGCAGATCCTGCAAAAATTGAAAAATTAGTTCTATGTTCAGGTAAATTATACTTCGAATTATTAGCTAAAAAAGAAGAATTAAATTGTGAAAATGTTGCATTGGTAAGATTCGAGCAGTTATATCCGCTTCAAACTGATGCTATCGAAGCTATTTTTGCTAAATATGATAACAGAAAATCAATCATTTGGGCTCAGGAAGAACCAGAAAACATGGGAGCTTGGTCTTATATCTTAAGAAATTTCAGAGATACAGGAATTCAGGTTGTTTCTCCGGTACCAAGTGGTGCACCGGCTCCGGGAAGTCACAAAATGTTTGAAAAAAATCAAAATGCTGTAATCAACAGAGTATTCGACAGAGACGATGCTCCGGCTAAAAGACCAGTAACAGCTTAATAAAAAAATAGAAGTTAGAAATTAGAGGTTAGAAATTAGTCTTTCATCTTTTATCTATTTTCTCAAAGTCTTAATAAATATCAATTAAAAAAATAAAAAATACGATATGTCAATTTTAGAAATGAAAGTTCCTTCACCGGGAGAATCAATTACAGAAGTTGAAATTGCAACTTGGCTTGTAAAAGATGGTGATTATGTACAAAAAGATCAACCAATCGCTGAAGTAGATTCAGACAAGGCAACTTTAGAATTACCTGCAGAAGAAAGTGGTATTATCACTTTAAAAGCTGAAGAAGGTGATGTGGTACAAGTAGGTCAGGTTGTTTGTTTAATTGATATGGCTGCAGCTAAACCGGAAGGTGCTGCTCCTGCTGCTGAAGCTCCAAAACAGGAAGAAGCTAAAGCTGCTGAACCTGCAAAAGTAGAAGCTCCAAAACCAGCTCCGGCTGCTCCTCAATCCTACGCTACAGGAACTCCTTCTCCGGCTGCCAAGAAAATTCTTGACGAAAAAGGAATTGATGCTGCTCAGGTTTCAGGTTCTGGAAGAGACGGAAGAATCTCTAAATCTGATGCTGAATTAGCTGCTGTTCCTGCAATGGGAGGAAACTCTTTAACAGCTACAGGTGCAAGATCTACTACAACAACTAAACTTTCAGTTCTTAGAAGAAAAATCGCTCAGAGATTAGTTTCTGTAAAGAACGAAACTGCAATGTTGACGACTTTCAACGAAGTTGATATGTCTGAGATTTTCAGATTAAGAAAGCAATATAAAGAAGAATTTGCTCAAAAACACGGAGTAGGACTTGGTTTCATGTCTTTCTTTACAAAAGCGGTTACAAGAGCATTACAAATGTATCCTGATGTGAATGCATCTATCGATGGAGACTTCAAAATTAATTATGATTTCTGCGATATTTCAATTGCAGTTTCAGGTCCTAAAGGATTGATGGTTCCTGTATTGAGAAATGCTGAAAACATGTCTTTCGCAAACGTTGAAGGAAACATCAAAGATTTGGCTATCAAAGTAAGAGACGGTAAAATTACGGTTGACGAAATGACTGGTGGTACTTTCACTATTACAAATGGTGGTACTTTCGGATCGATGTTGTCTACGCCAATTATCAACCCGCCACAATCTGCAATTTTAGGAATGCACAACATTATCCAAAGACCAGTTGCGGTTGACGGACAGGTTGTAATCAGACCAATGATGTATGTTGCAATGTCTTACGATCACAGAATTATCGACGGTAAAGAATCTGTAGGGTTCCTTGTTGCGGTAAAAGAAGGGATCGATAATCCGGTAGAAATTCTATTGGGTGGAGACGAAAGAAAAGGCTTAGGATTATAATATTTTTTTAAATAGATATATATCTACAATCTCGCCTTGAAAAAGGCGAGATTTTTGTATTTAATGTTTTAAATTGAATGAAATGTTTTCTAAAATTACTTCTAATATCAAAGTTTCGGTAGACCCTGAATATGATAGTATGAACTCTTATCCTTCAGAAAACCGTTACGTTTTTAAGTATAACATTGTGATTGAAAACGATGGTGATTTCCCGATTAAAGTCCTTAAAAGAAAATGGCTTATTTTCGATGTAGGATTTGGGTTTACAGAAGTTGTAGGTGATGGTGTGATTGGATTGACTCCGGATGTAGAAATCGGAGATAACTTTGCTTATTTTTCGAATGTTATGCTACGTTCAGGCGTAGGAAATATGAGCGGAAAATATTTGGTTGAAAACTTATATACCAAAGAACAGTTTGAAATAGATATTCCTAAATTTAATCTGGTGTCTGAGGTTTTAAGCAATTAAAATTGGTTAATAGTTATTTGTTATTAGGTGATAGTTTAATGCTTTTTAGTCTAAATTTTCTTTCATCTGTTTCCATCTCTGAAAATCTGTAGAAATTATAAAGCTTTAATTTTCTGCTTCATAAACTCTGAAACTTCATCATTGCTGGTAAGAAACAGTTTTTCAAAAGCTAAAAGCGAAATTCTCGCACAAGCTTCTGCATCATCTCCGGCTCTGTGATGTTTAAACTGGATATCATGATATTCTGCAAGATGTTTTAAGCCATATTTCGGAAGATAATTCCAAGATTTTTTGGCTAACTGAATACTGCAGAGATAATTCAATTTTGGGGTAAACATTCCGTAATAATCAAGACATCCTCTTAAAACTCCTGCATCGAAACTTGCATTGTGAGCAATCATTAAAGTTCCGTACATCATATCCTGTACTTCATACCAGATTTCATCAAACCTTGGTGCGTCTTTTACATCACTTGGTAAAATGCCGTGTACATCAATGTTTCTCTGATGAAAATAAGGGTAACTTGGCGGTTTTATCAGCCATGTTTTGGTCTCCACGATTTTAGAATCCTGAACAATACAGATTCCCAATTCACAGGCAGAATGTCTCTCGTGAGTGGCGGTTTCAAAATCTAATGCGCAGAAGTCCATAAATTATTAATGATAAGTGATAAACGATATTATTTTTTACCTCCTAAAAAGTGCTTAAAAATAAGCCATTTTTTTTGGTAGTATTCTGATTTTTGATGCTTTTGACGGCGCTTAATCGTCTCAGGAAGTTGGGCATAAAATCCAAAATGTCCTCTTGCAACTGCCCAAAGATGTGAAAATCCGTTTTTGTAAGCAAAGTATAAAGATGCAATTCCGTCTAAACACAACCTGAAAAAAATCAACCCAATCAATTTTGGAAAAGGTAGATTTTTAAGCATCATTGAAAGATTATTTCTGATGTTTAAATATGTTTTCTGAGCACTTTGCTTGTTTAAAGTCCCACCACCGACATGATAAACTTCAGATTTTCCGGTGTAAAATATTTTTTTTCCTGAATTGATTAATCTCCAGCAAAGATCAATTTCTTCCTGATGGGCAAAAAATCTTTCATCAAAACCATTCTGTTCCCAAAAATCTTTTGATCTGATAAAAAAACAACATCCTGAAGCCCAGAAAATTTCAGTTTCGTCATTATATTGTCCTTTGTCTTCTTCCACATCGTCAAAAACTCTTCCTCTGCAGTAAGGATAACCTAAATTATCGATCAAACCACCTGCAGCTCCGGCAAATTCAAAATAATTTTTATTATTAAAAGATAAAATTTTAGGCTGAATCGCAGCAATTGAAGGATCTTTTTCAAATAAATTTAAAACAGGGTTAATCCAGTTTTCTGTCACTTCTACATCAGAATTCAGAAGACAGTAATATTCCGCATTTATTTTTTTTAAACCTTCATTATAACCGCCTGCAAAACCATAATTTTTATCATTAATTACAATTTTTACAGTATGAAAGTTTTGTTTTAAAAAATCAACAGAATCATCTGTCGAATGATTATCGATAACGTATATTTCAGCTTCTTCAGAAAAACGGATAACGCTCGGAAGAAATTTTTGTAACCAGTTTTTACCGTTCCAGTTTAAGATTGCTACGGCAATATTTTTAGAATTTTCTGTCATTTATTCGCCGTCATAAGTTTTTATAGAATCCTGATATTTCCATTTTCTGTGTGACCAAAGATAGTTGTCCGGGTTTTTTCTGATGGTATTTTCAAGCAGTTGATGAAATTTTCTTACCACTTCATTCTTTACAAACTTTTCTCCATCCGGATAAATTCTGTGATAATTAACCTGATAAAAACCTCTTTTTACCTTCTTCATTTCACAGTAAATAAAAATCAGATCCATTCTTGTTGCTAATTTATCATAACCGATAAAAGCAGGAGTTCGCTGATTTAAAAATTTTAAACCATAATTGACGTGAGCAACATGCGGAGTTTGATCTGCCACAAACATATAAATAGATTCCCCGTCGTTTTGGTTTCTGAAAATATTTAAAATCACTTCATTGGCTTCCAGAGCTTCGTTTCCGAATTTATTACGGACTTTCTTCATCTGATCTTCCCAGAAGCTGCTGTTTACTTTTCTGTAAACCGGATGTGAATTTTTTTGCGGAGTTAATGTTGCCAAAGCATTCATCCATTCCCAATTGAAAACATGTCCCGCCATCAGAATGATATTTTTACCTTCAGCTTTAGCTTCGTGAAATAAATGCTGATTAATATGCTGCATTCTTACACGGGATTCTGTTTCAGAAATACTGAAAGATTTTACTGTTTCTGCAAGATAATCCGAAAAATTTAAATAGAATTTCTTTCTTATTTCTTTAATTTCCTGATCTGTTTTTTCAGGAAAAGAATTTTTTAGATTTTGGGTAATAATTTTCTTTCTGTAGCCTACAAAATAGAAATTTAAAAAGAAGATGATATCCGAAAAAATATATAATATTTTAAGCGGCATCTTAGAAATCAGGAAAAGTATTTTTATCAGAAGATTCATAAAGTATGCAAATTTAGTGATAAAAAAAATATGGTTTCATTTTTGCTGGTAATAACTATTATTTTTATTTTTAAAGTATGAAAAAAATGTCGTTAGTAGCTCTTCTTGCCTTAAGCACATTGGCTTTTGCACAGAAGATAGATCAACCAACAAAAGTTAAAAATTCAAACGATAAAGCTTTGTTGGTGAAAAGTGATGCAGCAGAACTGGAAGCGAAGAAAAAAGCTGCGGCAGAAGAAAAAGCAAAACTGCCCAAACCTTATGATTCTAAAGCAGATGCGCAGGCTGATATCAATAAACTTATAGCTCAGGCTAAAAAAGAAGGAAAAAATATTATGATTCAGGCGGGAGGAAACTGGTGTATCTGGTGTTTGAGATTCAACCAATATGTACAGACAACTCCGGAATTGAAGAAAATTGTAGATAAAAATTATCTTTATTATCATTTAAATTATTCTCCGGATAATAAAAATGAAAAAGTTTTTAGTCAATACGGAAATCCGGGAGAGAAATTCGGATATCCTGTTTTTATTGTTTTAGATAAAACGGGTAAAATGATTCATGTACAGCAAAGTGACGTTCTGGAAGAAGGAAAAGGCTACAGTTTGGAAAAAACGAAAGCATTTTTTAACCAATGGGCTCCGAAATCATAAAAAAGTAAAACCGAGAAATTCTCTCGGTTTTTTTATTTACATCAATCTTTTAATCCAGCTTAGCTTTTTCTCAGAATAAGGCGGATATTTTATATTAGGTTCGCCCCAGGTTGCTCTTTCTAAAACAGCTTTTTGATGTGAAAAGGTTTCAAAACCAAATTTTCCATGGTAATTTCCGATTCCGGAATTTCCAACGCCACCAAAGGGAAGGTTTTCATTTCCTAAATGCATGATCACGTCGTTAATACAACCTCCACCAAAAGAAAGTTTATTCTTGAAGTTTTCTTTTTCTTCAGAATTATTGGTGAATAAATAAGCGGCCAAAGGTTTTTCGAGTTCTATAATTTCATTTAAAATCAAATTAAAATTGGTAAAAGAAATGACGGGTAAAATAGGACCGAAAATTTCTTCCTGCATTACTTCATCTTTCCAATTAATATTTGTTAAGATTGTGGGTTCTATATATCGATTTTCTTCATCAGAATTTCCGCCAAAATAAATTTTATCCTGATCAATGAGCTTTATTAATCGTTGAAAATTCTTTTGATTAATGATTTTTGTATAATGTTCAGATTGAGGTTCATATTTAAATTGCTGAATGTTTTTTCTCAACATTTCTAAAAACTGTTCCTGTATAGATTCTTCGACCAATAAGTAATCCGGAGCAACACAGGTTTGTCCGGCATTTAAAAATTTCCCCCAAACAATTCTTTTAGCAGCGACTTCAAGATTAGCATCTTTAGTAATGATTGCAGGTGATTTTCCTCCCAATTCCAAAACAACCGGAGTTAAATTTTCTGCTGCAGCTTTGTAAACGATATTGCCAATTTTTGTACTTCCAGTAAAGAATATTTTATCGAATTTGAGCTTTAAAAGTTCTGTGGTCTCGTCAATTCCACCTTCATAAACGTATAAATATTCCGGTGGAAAATTTTTATTGATGATTTTTGCCATCACTTTCATTGTATTTTCGGCAATTTCGCTGGGTTTTAAAATACAGCAGTTTCCGGCTGCTAAAGCTGCAACAATTGGAGATAATGAAAGCTGATAAGGATAATTCCAGGCTCCAATAACCAAGATGTTTCCTAAAGGTTCGTTGTGAATTCTGCTTTTTCCGAATTGATTAGCAAGATTTGTTCTTACTTTTTTGGGTTTTGAAAGTGATTTTAAATTCTTTAGATAATATTTAATATCATTTAAAACAAAGGAAATTTCTGTGGTAAATGTATCAAATTTTGATTTCCCGAAATCTTTGTAAATCGTTTCATATAAAAGGTTTTCGTTTTCTAAAATCAAATCCCGAAGTTTTTCAAGATACATTTTTCTGAATCTTAAATTTTTCGTTTGCTGTGTTTTGAAAAACGCTTTCTGCTTTGATACAATTTCCTGAATTTCCATAAATCAAATTTCAGAAAACATATCAAAACTTCTGCCTAAAATTTAAAGAATATTCCTCACCGCAATTTTTACCGGATGATACAGTAAAACGACAAATGCTGTAATCAATGCTAACCAAAATAATCCTGTGAAAATTTCCATATTAGAAAGAAGAATGGCTTGTGCATTAATTTTTGCTTTAAAAGCTCCTGCTGTCATAGATATCGACTCGTTTACCGGAAGTTTTGATATGTTTGCTCCAAAGATATGACTCCATTGTGAGTAGAAAATAGGATTGGTATCGGTAAATTGGGAACTTAATGTGTCTGAATGTTTTAAAGTTAAAAATAACATCAAATTTTGCATTAATGCATATCCTATTGCGGTTGTCCAGAATCTTGTGGAAGTTCCGACTGCCGTTGCATTGGAAACGTATTGTTCGGGCATTCCTGCAATGAGAAAAAATACCAAAGGTGTGAAAAGCAATCCTTGCCCGACTCCCTGAAGAAATAAGGGCGGACAAATCGTTTGAAGCGTCGTATCGGGATAAAAAGTATACGTAAACCAGGCACAATCTATTGCTAAAATTAAAAAACCGCTGAAGAAAACCAATCGTGATGAAGCTCCTTTTGTAATACAAAGTGCAGACAGAAAAACGCCTAAAAGTGTTCCTGCAACATTCCAGTACTGAATTTCTACAATATAATCCCACGGCCATTTCCAAACGGTTGCCATAATATTGTAAACGTTATTGATGCTTGCTCTCAAAATATAAAAGATGAAGAAAAGTATGACACCAACGATCACATTTTTAGAACTGAATACTTCAAAATGAAAAAAAGGTCTTGCCGAATTTCTTTGTTTTAGCATAAATAAACCTCCGGAAATCATACAGATAAAAAGACAGAGTATGATAATATTTGATTCAAACCACATTAATCTCTTTCCGTAAATAATTGCATATGCTCCTGATTGCAGGCACAACCAAAGCAAAAACCAGCTCGCAATATCCAATTGGTACAATGGTTTCTTTGCAAAAAATCTGTTTTTATTAAAAATAGCAACAGCAATAATTAAAACAAAAACATGAAAATAAACCATCATTAAGATCATGTGCTGAAAATCGTAATCTTCAATACTCGACTTCAAAAGGGAAGTGGTGATCGTTCCGCCGGTGAGAATAATGGTATACATAAAAAGATAGGCAATTTCTTTGGCGTGTTTTGTTTTCAGTTCGGCAATGATCAACGGTAAGAATATAGCACCTTCCAGAACTCCGAAAATTCCTTCCAGGACACGAATGACCAGAATAATATGATAGTCGTTGGTAATGGACAGAGCATAAAGAATAAGAATGGAAACGGAAGACATCAGCAACGTGTAATATTTCACACTGAAATACGCCATAAATCTTTGTATTACCAAAAGAGTAACCACAAATGTTCCGTACATTAAGATCATCAAATATTGAATATCATCGGAATCTGCATCCATGAATGAAGAGGTAAAAGCACTGTTGGAGTGCAAAAGCGACAACAACATCAGGTGAGGAAAAAGAGCTAAAATCAAAAGCGGTAATTTCAGCCATTGAGGCACCCATTTATGATAAACTGTATTGTGATGCATGATTTTTCTTTAAAAAGCGAATCAGCTTATTAGCCAATTGTCGATTGTATTTTATATTATTTTGTTTAATTTTTTTAGGAGCTTAATCCCGCTTTCCACTATATCTTTTGTTTCGCTTCGCTACACAAAAGGATGCCGTTGCAATCGGGGCTAGAGTTGAGTCATTCCTTCAATGTTTATCCATTATACAGAACTTGTAATTCCGTAGGGATCTAGGCTCCAATCTTTCCGATAGAATACTATGTTTAGATTCCTATGGAATGACAAACTTGCTTAAAGAGTTTAAATAAAATTATTATTAGTGAAAAAATGCGAAAAGACAAAAAAGCAAGGAATAAAAGTAAAGGTAAGATGGCAAAATTGCGATTCTGTCTTTCCGCTAAAATATTTTAATTTGACAATGAGATAATTTGAAAATGTTAGCAGAATGTTTCTCTTCTAAAACTCTAAAACACTCCCACCCTCAAACTCTATATCTTTTTCGCGCTCACCAGAACATTCATTCCGGAGAGTAGTTTTTCGTTATTCTGATTGTTCTCAAGAATAATTTTCACCGGAAATCTTTGTTCGATTTTTACGAAATTTCCTGTTGCATTATCCGGTTTTATCAAAGAAAACTGAGAACCTGAAGCTGGGGAAACGGAAACTATTTTTCCTTTGAATTCAGCATTCGGATAAGCATCTGCGGTGATGATAACTTCTTTATTCTGGTCGATTTCTCCTAACTGAGTTTCTTTATAATTGGCAATGATCCATTTTTCTTTGCTCACAATTTGTACTAAAGCCTGACCTTCTTTGATCAATTGACCTTCCTGAATGGTTTTCTTACCGACCCAACCGTCGTAAGGCGCTGTAACTACCGTGTAAGAAAGGAAAAGTTTAGCATTATTCAGATTGGCAGAACTTTGCTGAATCTGGCTTTTTACCGGAGCAACTTTAGTTTCCTGTTCATTTACACTGGCTCTCACTGCATTTTTCTGCTGCTCTAAAGCTAAAAGATTGGCTTTTGCCTGCTCATAAGAAGCTTTTGCATTTTCAAATTGCTGTTCAGTTGCGGCATCTTCCGAAACCAAGTTTTTATATCTTTTAAAATCCTGTTCGGTTCTCCAGATGTCTATTTTGGCGGAAGCTATTTTTGCATCAATAATTTTAGTGTCGCTTGCTTTTGTGTTTACTCCGCTTTCGATGGTGTTAATGTTCTCAGAGTTTGCATTAAGGCTGGCTTCAGCCATTTTTACCTGATTGACAAATTCGCGATTGTCGATAATAATTAAAGTATCTCCTTTGTGAACGAATTGATTTTCGTTAAACTTAATAGTTTGAATAAACCCCGAAACTTTGCTTGAAACTGGCGTAATATATTGTTCGATTTGCGCATCGTTGGTCGTCACGTTTTTTCTTGAAAAAAGATAAAAGCTTAGCATTCCGGTAATTCCGGTGATGATGAGGATCCAGGCTAATAAAGTAATCGTCTTGTTGATTCTTTTTTCCTTTCGTGTTAATTGCTTTTGTGCCATAGTTTTTATAGGTTTCCAATAGTATATTGGAGTTGGTAATATTTTAGTTGACGATTTATTTTTACTGAAATTAAATTAGATTGAGCTTCCAGATAAGCGTTGTCTGCATCGATTAATTCGGTGATCAAGCTTAATTTGTTGGTGTATTTCTTTCTTACAATTCTGTAGTTTTCCTTAGCCTGATTAATAGCTTCTTCTGCGATGCTCACTTTCTGATCGGTTTCTTCAAACTTTTTGTAAGCTTCATAAACATTATGTCTGATGTTTTCTTCATTTTCCTCGATCTGCAATTTGGCAAGGTTAATATTTTCCCTTGCTTCCTGCATTTTGTATTTGTTTTTATACAGACTTTCGATAGGATAGGTAAGATTGACACCGATCATTCCTAAACGATACGCATAAGGTTCGGGTGGAAAAAACATCATATTCGGATATTTCATAAAATATTCTCCACCTGCTGTAATTTTCGGTAAATAATTAGCTTTTGTAATTTTTTTGTCTAATTCCTTCAACGAAAGATTTTTGGTCGCCATTTCAGCAGATTCGTTTTTATGCAAAGCAGTTTCCGTTAATTCATTGACGTAAGGAATTTCTGCATTTTCTGAAATCAAATCTTCCGTATCAACATGCATTTCCTGATTTTCCGGAAGCGACAGAATGGTTTTTAATTTATGTTCGGCAATTTGTACATCATTATCCAGTTCTGTCCAACTCATTTTATGGTTAGAAAGCTGTAAAGATGTTCTCAAGACTTCATTTACCGTTACAACACCGTTTGCTTTTAAAGCTTTTACCTGTTTAATATTGACAGAATCTTCATGCATTTTATCATTGATTAAACCTTGCTGTTCTTTTAAATGATGAATCTGAAGAAAAGCGGTGATGATCTCCATCGTTAATTGTCTTTTGTCTAAATGCGTTTTTAATGAAGAAATTTCAGTGTCAATGGCTGCTTTTTTTTCAATATTTTTAATTTTTCCACCCATATAAACTGGGATTGAAGCTGAAAGCGTAAAATCATACATTCCATTGATGATATCATACTTTGTTGCTTTTCCAAATACGCCATTTTCATGTTGAAAAAGATTTGAAACCTGATTATAACTTGTGTGAAATTCAATATCCGGAAGTTTTTCCATTTTGAGATCTTTCTCTTTGGTCTCCGACATTTCATTTTTTAAATGACTGATCTGAATTTTTTTATTGTTCTTTAATCCAATCTCAACAGCTTGTTGTAAGCTGAGATGTTGATAATCGATCATCTGTGAATGTAGAAAACTGCTTATCAATAATAAGCACAACGCCATACAGTGATATCTGTGTGCGCCAAATATCATTTTCATAATTTAAATAAAAGTTTTTTGCTGAATTGATTTTGATTCTGCAAATTTACGGGGTGAAGCTTAAGACGTGATTTGTGAAAACAGAAAAATATTTGTCCATTTGCGCCAAATTGATTTTTTTATTACCTTTATTTGATGAACGACAGTCATTTTGGAGCCGTTGAAGAATTGGATGCTGAATTTTATATCTATCATGTTCTTGCAGATAATATAAAAACAGAAATTCATCATCACAGTTCTGCTCAGTTAGTGTATGCAGAAGGCGGTATTGTGCATATTTTCACCGATTTGAAACACTGGTATTTACCGGCAAGATGTTTTATGTGGATCCCTGCTGGAACTCCGCATTATATTTTTTCTACAAGCCCGAAAGTTGACCTTTATAACTTTTATTTTAAAAAAGAAGAAAATGAAAATGGCTTTTTTGATGAAATTAATATTTATTCGGTCAGTCATTTGCTTAGAGAGATGATTTTATATACAAAAGATTGGGATGGGAAAATCACAAAAAAGGATGGCGCTAATTATTATTTCCTTAAAGCTTTAAAAGGTATTTTACCTGAAAAACGAGATAAAAAACTTGCATTTCCGGTTCAGCATCCTTTTCCTAATGATGAAACATTATTAAAGATTGCGCAATACATCCATGCTAATCTTGAAAAGCCTTTAACCATCGAATCTACCGCAAAAGAATTTGGAATGAGTACAAGAACGCTTTCGAGAAAGTTTAAAGAAATTTTAGGCATGAATTACGTCCGTTTTCTGCGAGCATTGAGGATTACCCGTTCTCTGGAACTAATGATCGAAGAAAAATATAATATGTATGAGATCGCCATGATGGTAGGATACAACAGTCTTTCTTCTTTCAGTAATATCTTCAAAAAAGTAATTGGAATTCCTCCGACGGAATATCAGCAAAAACTGAGAGGGAATGATTAAGAAGGAGAGTTATGTGTTTGAGAGTTGGAGGGTTATAGAGTTAGAGAGTTTTTGCTGCGAAGTTTTTTGTGTTGTTGCGAGAAATGATGTGATGAAGCAATCTTTTTAAAAGAATTATTAATAAAGATTTTCACAAAGTTTGTCATCCTAAAAGGATTTAGGCAATGGTTTTTACAAATCAGTCTCTACAAAAAGAGTTTAGGTTTCTACGGAATGACAAAGTGGATATATATTTTAGTTTTATACCGAGATTACTTCGTCGCAAGGCTCATCGAAATGACAAAACTTTTAACGCAAGAATTCCCCTCCTTTGGAGGGGTGGCGAAAATTCGAAAGAATTTTTGACGGGGTGGTTTATGAGGCTAAACATTGCTTCTTCATTACACTTCTCGTAATGACAGAAATGGAATGAAAGACAGATTTCCTAGCCCCGATAAAAACGGTTACCCCGCAACAAGGAGTGGGGAAACTTGAGGGTTTTGGTGTGGGAGAGCGGATGGAGTGAGGAGTATGAGTGGTTAGCGGGAAATAGCTTCTAAAAAAACATAATAAAAACAAAAAACCACTTCAAATGAAGTGGTTTATATTTTTGAGAAAATCTCTTTAAGTCTTATGCTTCTTCAGTAGAAGGAGTTTCTTCAACTTTAGCTTTAGGAGCAGCTGGTTTTGGAGCTTCTACCGGTGCGTCAGATACGATGTCGAATTCGAAGTTGTATTCTACATTTCTGTGTAATCTTACGTTTGCAGTTACTTTACCAGTTCTCTTAATAGTGTTTCCTGGGATTTTGATATACTTCTTATCAACAGAAACTCCAGCTTTAGCAAGAGCAGCAGAAAGATCTGCATTGTTGATAGATCCGAATAATTTATCACCAGAACCTACTTTTGCAGGAATAGTAATAGAAGTTTTCTTTAATTGGTCTACTACAGCGTTTGCAGCAGCGATTAATTTAGCTTCTTCTTCTTTTCTAGCTTCCAAAGTAGCTTCAAGAGCTGCAATGTTTTTAGGAGTAGCTAAAAGAGCAAAACCTTGAGGTAACAAGAAGTTTCTTGCATAACCTGGCTTTACATTTACTGTGTCGAATTCAAGACCTAAGTTTTCTACGTCTTTTTTAAGAATAATGTTCATTGTTGTTGTCCTTTTTTAGATGTTAGAAGTTAGATGTTAGAAGTTAGATGTAGACATTGTCTGTTATCTGAAATCTGTAGTCTGAAATCTAAAATCAAGTTAGAATTAATATGTATTCAGCAACAAAAGAAGAGATTGCTCTCTTCTTTTATTAATTTTTTTAGCTTATTTCAATAAGTCAGCTACGTAAGGCATCAAAGCTAAGTGTCTAGCTCTTTTGATAGCAGAAGAAACTTTTCTTTGGTATTTCAAAGAAGTTCCAGTGTATCTTCTAGGTAAAATTTTACCTTGCTCGTTTACGAATTGTAATAAGAAATCAGCATCTTTGTAATCAACGTGCTTAATTCCGAATTTTTTGAATCTACAGTACTTTTTATCAGTTTTAGTGTTGATATCAAGTGGTGTAAGGAATTTTACTTCAGATTCTCCTCCAGCTGAGGCTTGTTTAGCCATATCATCTATTGCCATGTCTTGTCTTTTTTAAATTTTGGGTTAATAAATAATTAAGCTCTTGAAGCTTTAAGTTTAGTTCTTCTAGTTACAGCGTACTCTACAGCGTGCTTGTCTAGTTTTGTAGTAAGGTAACGAATTACTCTTTCGTCACGTTTGAATGCTAATTCTAAATCAGCAACTACATTACCTTCACCTTTAAACTCGATTAAAGTGTAGAATCCATTCTTTTTTAATTGAATTGGATAAGCTAATTTTTTTAATCCCCAATTTTCTCTAGTGACAATCTCACAGTTCTTTTCTTTCAAAAGATCTACATACTTGTTCACTGCTTCCTCCACCTGAGCTTCAGATAGAACGGGAGTTAAAATGAAAACAGTTTCGTAATTGTTCATAATGTTAAATGAATTTGTTAATTATTTCGAGGTGCAAAATTATGAAATCTATTTGTAATATACAATATGAAGCAGGTTTTTTATTGGAATAAAAAAAGACCCGCAAAAACGGGTCTTAATTCATTTTAGAATAAATTGATTATTTCTTGATTATTTTCGCAGACTGTAAACCGGTTTCTGTTTCTGCAGTTATTACATAAGTTCCAGAACTTAGACTTGAAACATTAATTGCAGGTTTGTTTGCATCAATCATTTCAGTTAGTACATTCTTACCACTTAAGTCATATATTTTTACTGATTTTATTTTTGATGCTGAATCGATATTCAGAACATCAGAAACGGGATTGGGGTATATTTTGAAAAGTGATTTCTTAGCAGTCGTATCATTGACTGATAATGCTGACGCAGTTACATTTACGGTATAATCTTCAGCCTGACCAAAACCACCTCCAATGCATGGATTTGTGAGATCATTAATATAATCGTCGTCATCATATAGTTTTTTTACTCTCATTCTAGTACTTCCAACAGTTGCTGTGGCTGGTACCGCAATAGAATGTGTAACCTGTTGAGAGTCTATTCCAGATGAATATGTAAGTGTTTGTGTTACTTCATAAACTTCTCCGGGATCATTTAAAATTCCATTTTTATTCCAATCTATAAAAACAACAAATACATTAGTATAATTACCTGCAGTATTACCTTTAATTGTTATCGTGTAGGTATTTCCCTGAACAACGTTTGCGGTTTGTGATAAAAACATTTGATGGAATGTTCCAACATATTCCTCGTCATCTGTAGTATTGTTAATCCCTGCAAAATCAACTAATGTAATTGGTTCGTCACCATCTTCATTCCAAAAAGGATCATCAGGATCTATGTATCCAAAGTGTAGTGGACCACAATAAGTTTGACCAAATAAGCTCAAAGAAAATGCTAAAAAGCTAAAGAAGAGAATTTTTTTCATATCTATTTTTTATAAAAATAATAAATATTTACGAAAAAAAATGAATTATTTTCTAATTTCCGCAAGAAAATTTAACTTTAATACATCATAAAGAGAATGTCTGCTTACTAAAATAGAAGCAATAGAAGAAACCATGCCTGCTAACATCAAATGAAATATCAAAGAATGTCTGTCTGTCATTTCTAAAACAATAATTGCAGATGTAAATGGAGCTCTTGTTATTCCGGTAAGAAAAGCCACCATTCCTGCGAGAATCACAACATTGGTTTCGTTTGGCGTTAAATGAATAATTCCAGAAATTACAGAACCAATACTTGCACCCGCTGTTAAAGCCGGAGCAAAAATTCCTCCCGCGCCACCGGAAGTAAAAGATAGGGCAGGACCAAGCATTCTTAATATCGGAACATACCATTCTTCATGTTTATCCTTAGTGAAAAGAACCCGTTCCATAATTTCCTTTCCGGATCCAAGAATCTCTCTGTTGATAAAATAGGCAATAGAAGCGATAAATAGCGCACAGATGACCAGAAAGACAACATTGGCTTTATCTGTTTTAAGTTTTCTCTTTTTCCAGTCATTCATCTTAAGCATGGTTACAGCGAGTTGGCTGGCCATGATCCCAGAAGTTCCTGCTACAAGAATAATCGGAAACATCACCATTAAAGAAACATCATGTGTTTTTGGGTATCCCAGATATAAATAGGATCCTGCCAAAGTCTGAGCAGTTAAACCGGCAATGATTACCGCCGTAAATAAAGCCGTCTTGAAATAGTTGATATGTGTTTTTGATAGTTCCTCAACAGCAAATACAATCCCTCCCAAAGGGGTGTTAAATGCTGCTGCAAGTCCTGCTGCCGCACCTGTCATGATCATGTTTTTCTTTGATATTTTAGGCCACCAGTGCGGAAGATATTCATTGACCTTTCTGAATACTGAACCCGCAATCTGAACCGTTGGTCCTTCCCGGCCAACAGCGCCTCCTCCAATAACAAGAATAACGGATGAAATAATTTTGAAAACGATAATCTTAAGACTTAAAAGACTTCTGATTTTTGTGTGCTCTTTTGGATTGGCAAGCTCCACGGCTGCCATAACTTGTGGAATACCGCTGCCTTTGGCATTCGGAGCAAATTCTTTCACCAGCCACCAGGAAAGAACAAAACCTATGGGCGCAATGATAAAGATCATCCACGCATGCCAGTTCATTATGAAATGCAGCAGATGCTCTCCCCATGCAAATAGCTTAGCATACATTACAGCAAAAAAACCTGTAATCACCGAACCTATCCAAAAGGGAATTGCCTGAAGCAAATTATGTTTCAGTTGTTCGTTTCGGATGTTGTCAAAAGATTTTTTTAACCCTTTTCGGATGTAGACCAATATTCTACGCATATTTCAAATCTAAACTAATTTTTAAGGATATGAAAATTTTAAGTCTAATTTTGAGAACTAAATTCTGAAATTCATAATAGTTTTAATTTTAAGCTAACTTTTGAATTTAATTTAAGTATTAAAGAAACAAAAAACCTCCGAAAAAATTCGAAGGTTTATATTTAAAATCGACAGTAAGCAAATCGCTCATCGCCAATTACTCATTACTTATATTTCTGTGTTAAGATCCCAATTTTCAAGATAATCGTGAACATGTTTCAACATCATTCCACCAAGAGAACCGTCTACTACTCTGTGATCGTAAGAGTGAGACATAAACATCAACTGACGGATTGCGATTACATCACCATCTTTAGTTTCAAGAACTGCAGGTTTTTTAACGATAGCTCCGATTGCCATAATAGCAACTTGAGGCTGTGGAATAATAGGTGTTCCCATTAAGTTTCCAAAGCTTCCTACGTTAGAAATCGTATAAGTTGCACCTTGAGTATCTTCTGGTCTTAATTTTTTGTTCCTTGCTCTGTAAGCTAAGTCGTTAATTGCTTTTGCTAAACCTGAAAGCGATAACTGATCAGCATTTTTAATTACAGGAACAATAAGGTTTCCGTCTGGTAAAGCTGTTGCCATACCGATGTTGATATTTTTCTTCTTGATGATGTTTTCACCATTGATAGAAACATTGATCATTGGGAAATCCTGAATAGCTTTTACAATAGCTTTTACGAAAATTGGCATGTACGTAAGCTTTTCACCTTCACGTTTTTCGAACATATCTTTGTTTTTAGCTCTCCATTTTACAACGTTGGTTACGTCTGTTTCGATGAAAGAGGTTACGTGAGGAGCAATTTGTTTTGCTTTCACCATGTTTTCAGCGATGATTTTTCTCATTCTGTCCATAGGGATGATCTCATCACCTGCAGAAGTAGAAATAGTTGTTGCCGGAGTTGATACCGCTTTTACTGCTGGAGTAGAAGCTGCCTGAACAGGTGCAGCTTGTTGTTGAACTGCGTTTCCTCTGTTGGCAACGTGTGCTAAAATATCTTCCTTGGTAATTCTTCCTTCCAAACCGCTTCCTTTGATAGTTTTCAGTTCAGATTCAGAAATATTTTCCTGTTGAGCAATAGATTTTACAAGCGGAGAAAGGTATAAATCTCCCGAAAACTCTACATGAGAAGTAGCTGTTGAGTTTAAAGGCTCTTCTATTGCTTGAATTGTTGCTGCATCCGGAGCCGAAGTTTCAGCTTTTACTTCTTCAGAAGCTGTGTTTCCGCCTTCTCCTTCGATTTCTAAAATAGCGATGGCTTCACCTACTTTTGCAACCTCGTCTTTCTGTTTAAGGATTTTTACAATTTTCCCCGAAACTGGTGTCGGAACGTCTGAATCTACCTTATCTGTTGCAATTTCCACTACTGAATCATCCTCCTTTACCTGGTCGCCTTCATTGAATAACCAAGTGATAACTGTAGCTTCCATCACGCCTTCACCCATAGAAGGAAGCAATAATTTGTATTCTGCCATTTTTAAATTTTAGATTTTGACAAATATATAAAAAAAATCGGTTTTTTTATGAAATAGATAATTTTAGAAAAATTCTATGTAAATATTTTCTCCCACATTCAGTCCAAAAAGTGTTTTTGCACCATTTTTTTTACTGCCTTTATAGATGGTTAATTCAAGTTGATCGCTGTCATTAAAGATGGCTGCAGATTGCCCGTGATACTCGGTTTCTCTTTCCCAGTCTACCACCAATTCTGTATGACTTGAATATATTTTTGAAAGACTTAAGTTCCTGAATTTGATGGTGAAACTTTCAAAACCTTTAGCTAAAGTTTCAAAAAAATCTTTATTAATATTTGAGATTATATTTCCGAAATTATCAATATACATGACTTCACCAATAATCATTTTTTCAGACTCGTTATAAACCGATTTTGGAAACAAAAGCTGTTTTACAGTTTCTATTTTTCTGCCAATTACTTCGGGCAGTCCGCCATTGGCTAAATGTACCGCAACAGGTACAAAAACATCGGTTGAAGTGAAGTTTACTATGTCATCAAACCTGTTATTGAGGGTAATTTCGTAAATAGCTTCAGGTTTAATGTCAAAAAAGACTAAACTTAAGAGTCCGTTATCTGCTGCTAAAAAATAATGTCCGTCTGCTTTGTATAAAATATTTTTTCTTGATTTATGAAAAAAACTGTCAACAGAAAGAATGTGGATGGTTCCGCTCGGAAAATATTTATAGGCGTTTCTTACAATATAAGACGTTTGAATTAAGTTATATGCCTGAATATCATGGGTGATATCAATAGTATTTACCTCAGAATTTAAAGACAGGATTTTTCCTTTCATAGCCGAAACTCTGTAATCTAAACTTCCGAAATCTGATGTAAGGGTAATAATTGACATGAATAAAAGGGATAGAATTGCAAATTTATCTAAAATAAAAAGAAAGAAACGGCTATTGTGGATAAGAATTTAATTTAAAATTGAAAAAAAACATTTAAATTTAAATTCTAATCTAAAAATATTTGCATGTTTGAATTAACGTATGATTTAGAAGGTATTGATTCAAAAAACTTTTATGGAGTTAATAACCAATATTTCAATTTAATAAAATCAAGCTTTCCGACACTTAAAATCACGGGTCGTGATCATTTTATCTTTGCGATGGGAAATCAGGAAGCTTTAGATATATTTAAACAAAAGCTCGACGACATTGTGTCGTTTATTTCCAAAAATAATTCTATCGGATTAAAAGATATCGAAAACTTCCTCAATCTTAAAGATGAGAATGAGAAACATTTGGTTTTTGACCAGGACATTATTGTAAAAGGTGTCAACGGAAAAATTATTAAGGCTAAGACAACCAATCTTAAAAAACTCGTTAAAGAAACCGAGAAAAAGGATATGGTTTTCGCAATTGGTCCGGCCGGAACAGGGAAGACTTATACCAGTGTTGCTTTAGCGGCGCGAGCTTTAAGAGATAAAGAGGTTAAAAGAATTGTCTTGACAAGACCTGCAGTAGAAGCCGGAGAGAGTCTTGGTTTCTTGCCGGGAGATTTGAAAGAAAAACTTGATCCTTATTTACAACCTTTGTATGATGCACTTCGCGACATGATTCCTCATGAAAAACTGGAAGGTTTTATGGAGAAAAAAGTGATTGAAGTAGCACCTTTAGCTTTTATGAGAGGACGAACTTTGGATGATGCTTTTGTGATTTTGGATGAAGCTCAAAATACAACGCATGCCCAAATGAAAATGTTTTTAACAAGAATGGGTATGAATGCTAAATTTATTATCACTGGAGATCCTACTCAAATCGATTTACCTCCTAAACAGCATTCTGGTTTGAAAGAAGCGATGCGAATTTTGAAAGATGTGAAAGAAATTGGTTTTGTGTATTTAACAGAAGAAGACGTGGTACGTCATCCTGTGGTGAAAAAAATTATTTTGGCTTATAACGAAGAAGATAAGCGAACAAGAGAATAATGTGATTTTTCATAATTTTTCAAAAAAGGTTAAAATTATTTTGTGATTCCAGTAAAAGTGATATATTTGGAATCTTAAAATATGTTAAAAAAAACTTTAAACTATGAAAAAATTATTACTTATTGCAGCTATCGCTCTAATTGGAACTTCAGTAGTGAAGGCTCAAGAACTTAAATTTGGTCCAAAGGCAGGGTATTCATTATCAATGCTAAAGGCTGAAGGAGATGGAGAGTCTTATAAATTTGATTCTAAATCAACATTTTATGTAGGAGGTTTTGTAGAGTATAAATTCAATGATAAGTTCGGGATTCAAGGGGAGGTATTGTATTCTCCAATTGGGGGAAAACAAGAAGAAAGCTACACTGAAACAATTATGGGTGTTACCGTTAATGCTACAGCAAAAACAGATTTTAAACTTGGAAGTGTACAAGTTCCAGTAAGTGCAAAATATTTTGCTACAGAAAGTTTAGCTTTTGCTTTAGGTCTTAATGTTGGCATTATTACTTCTGCAAAAACTGATTATACATTGACGGGCTCTGTAGACGGAATGGGTGGATCTGCTTCTGAATCTGAAAGTGGAAGTGAAGATATCAAGGATAATATTAATACCTTAAACTTGGCGCCTTTTGTTGGCGCTGAATATACCTTAGAAAATGGTTTATTTTTCGATGCAAGATATAACTTAGGTGTATCAAATCTTATTAAAAATCCAGAAGGAAATGAAACGTTAAAAAACAGCTTTTTCCAAATTGGTATAGGTTTCAAATTTGGAGGAAACTAAAGAAAACTTTTTAAATTATTATAAAGCAAGGCAATTATTTGTCTTGCTTTTTTATTGAAATATATTCCTACGGCATTGTGTTTGCTATAAAAGATCATTGAGTTAATAAACATTTAAATTTTTAAAATGAAAAAATTACTATTACTAGGTGCATTTGCATTATTTGGTGGGACTTTACAAGCTCAGGAGGGTTTTAAACTGGGAGCTCATGTTGGCGCACCTGTAGGTGATGCTGCAGATTTTGCTTCGGTTACATTAGGCGTTGATGCTGCATATATGTGGAATATTACCAAAGGTTTAGATGTAGGTGTTACTACAGGATATTCTCATTTTTTCGGAAAAGATCGTTGGGAAGATTTCGGATTTATTCCTTTAGCAGCTTCAGGAAAATATAAATTTAATGGGCTACCTCTTTTTGTAGGTCTTGACTTAGGAGGTGCAATTTCTACTAAAGATGGTATTGATAGTGGTTTGTATGTATATCCGAAAGTAGGATTTCAATTACCTAAAGCAGAACTGTATTTAGGGTATCAAAACATTGGAAGCGAAAGAGGAGATTGGGACAGAGATAGAGACAGAAGAATTGATTCTAATTTTGGTGCTATCAATTTGGGCGTGAACTTCTTTTTAAAGTAAAATATTTATATAATACCATATTTTATACTCCAGTTGAAAAATTGGAGTTTTTTTATGAATATTTTTAAATTAAATTTAATTATTTCTCGAGAGTGCGATTTTAATTCGAAAAAAATGAGTATTACTGGGTGATATTAATCATGTTAACAAATTTTAGTATTAAATAAGGTCATTATACATTTGCACTCAAGAAAGTATAAAATTATTCAAAATGAAAAAATTATTAATTGCAAGTGCTGTTGCACTTTTCGGGTTATCAAACGCTCAGATTGCTAAAGGAACAGTATATTTATCAGGATCTGTTGGTTATTCTCAAGAAGAAACTAACAACGGAAATTCTAAAGTTGAAAACTTTAACGTACTTCCTACAGCTGGATTTTTCGTAGCACCAAACTTAGCAGTAGGTTTAGGAGTTGGTTTCCAAACTCAAAAGGATACTAATATTTCAACTACTACTACAGCTTTATCAACTACAGTAAACACTTTAGAAGAGAAATATCCTGCATTTGTTGTAGCTCCTTTTGTAAGAAAATACTGGACTTTATCTGATAAATTGTATTTCTTCGGTCAGTTAGCTGTACCAATGCAGTTCGGAAAAGTTGAAGTTGAAAATTCTTCTGTAACTACTATTGGAAATACTACCTCTACTTCTTCTATTTCTTCAGAAGCTAAGTATACTTCTGTTGGTGTAACTGTAAAACCAGGTCTAGATTATTTCTTAAACAAAAACTGGACTATCGAAGCTACAATCGGAGAATTTGGTTACAATAACTTCAAACCAAAAGAAGGTGATGCTACAAACAACTATAGCTTCGGTTTAAACCTTGCTAATGTTGGTATCGGTGTTAAATATGTATTTGCTAAGTAATTAGTAAATCATTAAATTGATATAAGACCTGAGATTTTTTCTCAGGTTTTTTTATGTTCTAAAAAACTTACTTTAGATATTATTAAAGTCTTTTTATGTGAAGTCTTAAGTCAAGTCCATTCATTTATTTTGATGAAATTTATATAGTTAAAATCATACCAATTAGTTTAAGCTAAGTTTTTTTATAAACACAAAAAACTCTCAGAAAAAATTCTGAGAGTTTGTATATTTTAAAAAATCTATCGATTATTTTCCAAACATTCCGCCCATTCCCGGCATATTTGGCATCTTGCTCATCATCTGCATCATTTGTTTTCCTTGAGGACCCTGCATCATCTTCATCATTTTTCCCATTTGGTCAAACTGTTTCATCAAAGCATTTACGTCTTCAATTTTTCTTCCTGCACCTTTAGCAATTCTGTTTTTTCTCTGAGTATTGATAATAGAAGGTCTTCTTCTTTCATCCGGAGTCATAGAATGAATAATCGCTTCGATATGTTTGAATGCATCGTCACTGATTTCAACGTCTTTAATGGCTTTTCCAACTCCCGGAATCATTCCCATCAAGTCTTTCATATTACCCATTTTTTTGATCTGATTGATTTGCTTTAAGAAATCATCAAAACCAAATTCGTTTTTAGCGATTTTTTTGTGAAGTTTTTTTGCTTCCTCTTCATCAAACTGTTCCTGAGCTCTTTCCACTAAGGAAACAACATCTCCCATTCCTAAGATTCTGTCTGCCATCCTTTCTGGGTAGAAAAGATCTAAAGCTTCCATTTTCTCACCTGTAGAAATGAATTTGATTGGCTTTTCAACTACAGAACGAATCGTTAAAGCAGCTCCACCACGAGTATCACCGTCTAATTTCGTTAAAACAACTCCGTCAAAATTCAAAGTATCGTTGAAGGCTTTTGCAGTATTCACCGCATCCTGACCTGTCATTGAATCTACTACGAAAAGCGTTTCGTTGGGTTGAATCGTAGAATGAACGGTTTTGATTTCCTTCATCATCTGCTCATCAATTGCAAGACGACCTGCTGTATCGACGATTACAACATCATGACCATTAGATTTAGCAAAAATAATAGCATTCTGAGCAATACTTGCAGGATCTACAGAGCCTTCTTCTGTGAAAACAGGAACACCAATCTGTCCACCAAGAACTTTCAACTGATCAATTGCAGCAGGACGATAAACGTCACACGCAACCAATAAAGGCTTTTTGGTTCTTTTAGTTTTTAAATAATTAGCAAGCTTCCCGGAAAAAGTAGTTTTACCCGAACCTTGAAGACCTGCAATTAAAATTACAGACGGTTTCCCTGAAAGATTGATTCCTTCCTGAGAACCTCCCATCAAATCTACCAACTCGTCGTGAACAATTTTCGTCATCAATTGTCCCGGAGTAAGCGAAGTCAAAACGTTTTGTCCTAAAGCTTTATCCTGAACTCTTTTGGTAAGATCTTTAGCAACTTTATAGTTAACATCGGCATCTACCAATGCTCTACGAATTTCTTTTACGGTCTCCGCAACGTTAATCTCGGTGATTTTTCCACGTCCGGAAATATTATGAAGGGCTTTGTCTAATTTATCCTGTAAACTATTAAACATATTAATTGTAAATTATAGTGTGCAAAAATAGGGAATTTCATTCAGCTATAAAAGCGGTATTGAATGTTTTTGGTTAGCAATGTTTTAGACTGAATTTTTTTAGACGCTATTTTTTTGCTAAAATGTTTCTTTTATTACCTAATTTGTTACTAAAAGATTTCTCGCTGCTTTTTCACTGCATTTTTGATATTTTGAATATGCTTTTGCGGCTCTCGTCCTGATTTGCTCATTAGTTTCATTCAATAAATATCCTGAAATAGCATCATGTAAAGTGTATGCTTCGGGACTCATCAAACCGGTTGTCCAAACCAAAGGGTTTACATTAGCTTTTGCTAAATGTGGTGCGAAATAATCTTTGCTGTAGCACGCCAAAATAATGACATCACGTTTTTCTTTGTCGGTATTTTCGAAAGTTTCATTTAATTGAAAATCCATCAAACCGTCGTGACCAACATAAGCTAATAATTTTGAATTTCCACCAATTCCTATTGTTGTTTTACCAATTTTCAAAGTATCTTTAGTTTTTCCTGAACTGCTGTTTAGAAAATCGATAGTAGATTCTTTAATGAATTTTCCGTCATAGGCGTCGGCGACCAAATAATAATTTTTTGTAATGTGCTTAAAGATAATTCTTTCAATTTTTTCAGAGTTTAATTTTCTGCTTTCTAAAAATTTCCATTCTTTACTCTTTTTAAAATAAGAACGTACACCAAAAGCGCAACCCCAGTACAAATTGTTCCCAGGGTCTTGCCCGTTTCCAATTTTTTCGGGAACAGGAACGATTCCCTGATATTTATTATCACATAAGGCAACAAAAATATGGATGGTTTTTGTATCAGATTCAAAATGAAGATTCTTCTTTTCTTCAGATTTGTTTTTTAAAGATGGTGTTTTCTTTGACTCTTTATCATGATTGCAAGCCAGAATTAATAAACTCAAAAATAACAGAGGAAAGTGGAGCAGTTTCATCATTTTGTATTGAAATTAATTTATTTAATATTCATTTTTTAAAATTAATAATAAATTTCATTTTTCACATTCGGGAATTTAAAAGTAGAATTGCCGGGAATTACTGAGTCCATTTTCGGAGGTGTTATTTTTTTATTTAATTTTTGAGATTGTACAACTTTCTTTTCTCCATTTTCGCAATTTTCAACAGTTTTCTGATAAGTAGCATCGCCTGTACTGATGTTGTAATCAAATTTTAGCCAATAATCACACGGCGCCCCAAAACTTGCCGATGCACCAATGAGATACCAATCACCATTCTGAAAACGATAGCGATGCGTATATTCCCATTTATCTCTGCTTCCTCCAAAATGATTGATGACAATGCTTTTCTTGGCAATAGAAATTCCGTTAAAAGGATTTCCCATCATTCCTCCACTTTGTGAAGAAAGTAGAGGAGAAGAGGTTTGGTGAGTGATTTTCCACTTTTCATTTTGTTTTTTATAAATAGCAAGTATTTGTTCAGCATCTTCACGATCTGTGTTTGGCATTTCGTAAACTGCAACAGCTTCTTCGTTTTCATCTTCATCTAAATTTCCGTAGGCAATTTCTTTTAGTTCCCAGTATTTTGGAGTGAAGTTTTTAATATCATCAGATTCTTTTACCGTGATTTCTGCATCATAAGAATTGGCTTCAATAGCACGTTTTTTTTCATTCAAATAAGAGTCATTTTCTTTGGCAATTTTTGGGATGTTTTTTCTTATTTCATTAATGATTTCTGGTACTTGAGGAAGTTCATCATTCTTTTGTTGACTGTCTTTTGTGTAGTATTCAATTTCTCGAGTTTCAACAGTCGTCAGTTTTTTCTTTCCAATAATCCCATTATTTGCTTCGCTGTAAAATCTTTTTTTAACGATCCAATTTCCTTCTTTGTCGTATTGATATTCGAATTCTTCGATACTGCCAATTGAGCCATCGTAATATTTGGTCTGGTCAAAAGTAATATTACCATATTGATCAAATTTTTTATAATTTTTTGAGCTAATCTCTGTTCCTAAAAGATGATAACGAGATTCTATAGCTTCTGTATAATCATCATTATAAGTGAATTCTGTTTTGTTTTCTAATCCTTTTTGATTGTACCAAATTTCTGAGATGAGGTGTCCTTTTTTATCATATTTAAAATAAACTTTTCTGCCTTCTACAACATAATCTTCAATTTCATCAAGTTTATAAATACCATTCAATAAAGATAATTTCTGAACTTTAGATTGGTAAAGCGGACTGATTTTGATTAAATTTTTCTGATTGAAAATATAGGTTTTATCGGGATCTGAAAGACTATCTGAACCAATTTGAGAAACCGTTATTTTTTTCTGGCTTGCAGAATCTTCTACTTTATATTTTGTGTAATTGTTTAAAGATATTTTGGCTTCATTTTTTTCTAAATTGATTTCTTCAGAAATGATTTGGTTTTTATCATAAAAAAACCAACTTGAATATTGTGATTTTCCGTATTCTCTATCGTACTGACTTTCTTTTAAGACTAAATTTCCAGAAGATTCATTATAATAATATTTTGAAGTTGAAACACCGCTTCCTGAAATTTCTTTTCGAAAACTTCTTCTGCCATCTTTTCTATAAATAGTATGATTTATTAAATGCAAAGTTTTTCCTTCAAATACTTTGTCGTCTTTTGATTTTTTTTGGTTGCTGTCGGAAGTGTAGCTTTTTACAGAAAATACATTTCCTTTTAATACATTTCTATCTTCAGAAGGTTCTGAAAATGCTCCGATGTCGAGGTTTTCATTAATTTGCTTACTGGGAATATTTTGTTGAGAGCACATTGTAGTACTTACTAAAAATAAAGCTAACTGTAAAAATATTTTCATCACGATAGAATAGGGGTTTTTCTCTCAAAGATAAAGCAAATCTCAGTCAATTTTAAATTTTAATTTATTGATGAGTTTTTTATAATTATCAAGAGAAATGATTAAAACGCGTAGTTAATAATGAATTTTTATGACTTATTCTTTTGTATCATTAAAATAAAATTCAACGATCAACAATCTGCGAAATGTCATTTTATATTGTTTAAATGATATTGATAAATTTTGGTAGTTTTGCAACCAATGGAAAAGTTTTTAGTTGTCTTAAAAGGATTAGGATTTTTTTTACTCTTGTCGGCATTATTATTTATTGCACAGTGGCAATTGGCAGAAAATAATGTAGTGGTGCTCAATTATAAAATCCATATTCTTATATTTTTTATTACGTTAATTAGTTTAGTAACGATTTTAGTGGTTTTTGCCTTAGAAAAAAAGAATATAATAGGCTTTATTTTTCTTGGGTTTGTTGTATTTAAAATTTTCGCAATCGGCTATATTGCTGTGTTTCAGAAAGATTTTGAGCTGAATATTATACCTTACTTCGTTATTTACTGGATTTACCTATTGATAGAAGTAGTTTTTGTTTTAAAATTAGTTAAAAAACAAGACTAATATCATGTAATATAAAATTGAAGAATTGCTAAAAATCGAATAAAAATTTATATTTTTGCAAAAATTTTAGAAATAAAAGTCTAGTCATGAGTTTTAAAAAACTGTTAATCGCCCTTTATCTTTTTGTCTTCTGCTTCTCTTTTGCAGAAACACATGAAGGTACTGCGGAAGCTGCAAAGGATGAAGTATACAATCCGGTTCCATTTATTATGCACCATATTGCGGATGCACACAATTGGCATCTTTGGGGTGAAGGCCACAATTCTGTAGGAATTTCTTTACCTGTAATTCTTTGGGATAATGGTTTGAAAGTTTTCAGCTCTGAAAAATTCGGACATGAAGAAGAAAAAGTTGCTGAAGTAGATGGTAATTTCTACAAAGTACACCACAACAAAATTTATTCGACAGATGCTAACGGAACTTTGGATATGCACGACGGGCATCCAACAAACAATGAGCCTTTAGATTTTTCTATCACTAAAGTAGTTGCTCAAATGATTTTGGCTGCTATTATTTTATTAATTATCGGCTTTGCTTCGGCAGCAAGTTATAAAAAATCTCAGGTTCCTTCAGGAATTGCAAAATTCATCGAGCCTCTTGTAGTTTTTGTAAGAGATGATATTGCTTTACAAAACATCGGGTCTGTGAGATATAGAAAATATGTACCTTATTTGGTTACTTTATTTTTGTTCATCTGGCTTCTTAATATTTTAGGTTTACTTCCGGGAGCTGCAAATACAACGGGTAACATTGCATTTACAATGGTTCTTTCAGTATTTACATTATTAATTGTAAACTTAAGCGGTAGAAAAACATATTGGATGCACATGTTAGATCCTTTAGGAAAAAACATGCCATTCGGTGGGAAAATTTTAATCTATATTATCCTTATTCCTGTAGAATTATTAGGAATTATTACTAAGCCTTTTGCATTGATGATTCGTCTTTTTGCTAACATGACTGCAGGACACATCATTATCATGAGTTTGATTTCTTTGATTTTTATCATGAAAACTTACTTCATCACTCCGGTATCATTAGGTTTAGCATTATTTATCTATGTATTGGAAGTATTGGTAGCGGCTTTACAGGCTTATATCTTTACAATGTTGACAGCATTATTTATCGGGTCGGCTGTAGAAGAGCCTCACCACGATCACTAATTAAAATTAGAATTAAAAAAAAATAACTTTTTAAATATAATATTATGACAGGTAGTATCGCAGCAATCGGAGCTGGTTTAGCAGTAATCGGAGTTGGATTAGGAATTGGTAAAATTGGTGGTAGCGCAATGGAAGGTATTGCAAGACAGCCAGAGCAATCAGGAAAAATCCAAACTGCAATGATTATCGCAGCAGCTCTTATCGAAGGTGCTGGTCTATTCGGTATCGTAGTAGCATTACTAGGTAAATAAGAATAGTAAACAAATAGGATTCTACAAACGGTTGGTTTGTGGAATCCTTTTAAAAAAGTTAAAAAACAAATTAAAAATAATAATTGATATAAAATGGATTTATTAACTCCTTCAATTGGTAACATATTCTGGACAGCAGTAGTATTTTTATTATTGGTAGTTCTTCTTAAAGCTTTTGCTTGGAAGCCTATCCTTAGTGCTGTGAAAGAAAGAGAAGACAATATTCAGGATGCTCTTAACCAAGCTAAATTGGCTAAAAAAGAGATGGAAACTCTTAAAGCGGATAACGAAAGAATTATGCGTGAGGCTAAAATCGAAAGAGATGCTATGTTGAAAGAAGCTAGAGAAATTAAAGACAGAATTGTAGCTGAAGCTAAAGATGCAGCTAAGTCTGAAGGAGATAAATTGATCGAAGCTGCAAGACAAACAATCAACGAAGAGAAAAATGCTGCAATGGCAGATATCAAATCTCAAATCGGTATTTTGTCTGTAAATATCGCAGAATCTATCTTAAAGCAAAAGCTTGAAAATAGCGAAGCTCAAAACGAGTTGGTTCAGAATTATTTAAACAAATCAAATCTTAACTAAGAATGCTTACATCTAAAGTAGCTAAAAGATACGCACAAGGTTTACTAGAATTCACAAACGAATCTGGGCAAACTGAAGCGGTTTTTTCTGAAATGAAGGATGTAGTGAAGCTGATGTCTGAATCTAAAGATTTGAACAAATTTTTCCTTACACCTTACATTGATGCTAATAAGAAAACTGAGATTGCCAACGAAATTTTTAAAAGTTTTTCGCCTGTAGCTCAGAATTTAATTAAACTTATCATCAAAAACGGAAGAGAAAACCAAATTAAAAATATTGCACAGCAGTATATCAATAAAGTTGAAGATATTAAAGGAGTTCAAAGAGTTACGATTACTACCGCAACACCACTTTCTCAGGAAAATATCGATCAGATTTTAAAATCTACTTCTTTGGTAAATGCAAGTAATAATGCAGATGTTGAGGTAAATGTAAAACCAGAAATCTTAGGAGGTTACATTTTAAGAGTAGGAGATCAGCAAGTTGATGCTTCTGTGAAATCAAAATTGAATAAGATTAAAAAAGACTTTCAGTTAAATTAAGAAAAAAACAACCATACAATGGCAGAAATAAATCCAGCAGAAGTATCTGCGATCTTAAAACAGCAATTGGCCAACTTCGATACTCAATCTAATGTTGAGGAAGTAGGTACAGTTCTTACCATCGGTGATGGTATTGCTCGTGTTTACGGGTTAGAAAATGTACAATACGGTGAGTTGGTGAAATTTGCTAGCGATGTAGAAGGTATCGTACTAAACCTTGAAGAAGACAACGTAGGTGTTGCTCTTTTGGGTGAAAGTAAATTGGTAAGAGAAGGAGACACAGTAAAAAGAACAAACAGAATTTCTTCTATCAAAGTAGGAGAAGGAATGTTAGGTAGAGTAGTTGATACTTTAGGTAACCCAATCGATGGTAAAGGTCCTATCACAGGAGATCTATACGAAATGCCATTAGAAAGAAAAGCTCCGGGTGTTATCTACAGACAGCCAGTAACTGAGCCTTTACAAACAGGTATCGTTGCGATCGACTCTATGATCCCTGTAGGAAGAGGTCAGAGAGAGCTTATCATTGGTGACAGACAAACAGGTAAAACTACTGTTGCTATTGATACGATCATCAACCAAAAAGAATTTTTTGATGCAGGAAATCCTGTATATTGTATATATGTTGCAATCGGACAAAAAGCTTCTACAGTAGCTCAGATTGTAAAAACTTTATCAGATAAAGGTGCTTTAGCTTATACAGTAATTGTTGCAGCTAATGCTTCAGATCCGGTTCCTATGCAGGTTTATTCTGCAATGGCAGGAGCTTCTATCGGTGAATTCTTCAGAGATACTGGTAGACCGGCTTTGATCATTTATGATGATTTATCTAAACAAGCGGTAGCTTACCGTGAGCTTTCTCTACTATTGAGAAGACCACCGGGACGTGAGGCTTATCCTGGAGACGTTTTCTATCTTCACTCAAGATTATTGGAAAGAGCTGCAAAAGTAATCGCTGATGATACTATTGCAAGCCAAATGAATGATTTACCTGAATCTCTAAGACCTTTAGTAAAAGGTGGTGGTTCATTAACTGCACTTCCAATTATCGAAACTCAGGCGGGTGACGTTTCTGCGTATATTCCAACAAACGTAATCTCTATTACAGACGGACAGATTTTCTTAGAGTCTGACTTGTTCAACTCAGGGGTTCGTCCAGCAATCAATGTAGGTATTTCTGTATCTCGTGTTGGAGGGAATGCTCAGATTAAATCAATGAAAAAGGTTTCTGGTACTCTTAAATTAGACCAGGCTCAATATAAAGAATTGGAAGCGTTTGCTAAATTCGGTTCTGATCTTGATGCTTCTACTTTAGCAGTTATCTCTAAAGGAGAAAGAAACGTAGAGTTGTTGAAGCAGCCGGTTAACTCTCCACTTCCTGTTGATAGCCAAGTTGCTATGATCTATGCAGGTACAGAGAATTTAATGAGAAACGTTCCTATCAAGAAAGTGAAAGAATTCCAAATCGAATATATCGAGTTCCTAAGATCTAAGCATCCTGAAACTATGGCTGCCCTTAAAGCTGGAAAAATCGATAACGATATTACAGGTGTTCTTAAGCAAGTTGCTACAGATTTAGCTTCAAAATATAACTAAAAATTAGTTGATGGTTTTTGGTTGATAGTTGACAGAATTTTCTAAAACTAGCAACCAACAACCGACAACCAACAACTAACCCAATATGGCAAACTTAAAAGAAATACGAGGAAGAATCACTTCAATTTCATCTACGATGCAAATTACACGTGCTATGAAAATGGTTTCGGCAGCGAAACTAAAAAAAGCACAAGATGCCATCGTAATGTTGAGACCTTATTCTGAAAAACTTCAGGAGATCATTCAGAATGTAAATTCTAGTTCAGATCCTGATCAGGTTTCTGTTTACGCTCAGAAAAGAGAAGTAAAAAAAGTACTATTTATTGCTGTAACTTCAAACAGAGGTTTGGCAGGTGCTTTCAACTCATCTGTTGTAAAAGAATTAAACCACCAGTTTCAGAACAATGCTCAGTACGAAATTGAAATTCTTACTATTGGTAAAAAAGTTTATGATGCTGTAAGAAAAAACCGTTCGGTGTTTTCAAATGAAAGTGCAATTTTTGATAATCTTACTTTCGATAAAGTAGCAAACATTACAGAAAGTGTAATGACAAGTTTTATTGAAGGTAAATTTGATGAAGTTTATGTTGTTTACAATAAATTTATCAACGCTGCAACTCAAGAAGTGATCACAGAGCAAGTTCTTCCGATCTCAATGGTTGAAACTGAGAAAGAAGAAGGACAAACAGAAACTGATTATATCTTTGAACCTAATAGAAATGAGATTTTGGATAATTTGATTCCTAAATCTATTAAAACTCAGGTTTTCAAAGCTGTTTTAGATTCTGTAGCTTCAGAACACGGTGCGAGAATGACGGCAATGCACAAAGCAACAGATAATGCTGAAGCCCTTAGAAATGATCTTAAGATTTTCTATAACAAAGCAAGACAGGCTGCAATTACCAACGAGATCCTAGAAATTGTTTCAGGAGCAGAAGCTTTGAAAAACTCGTAATAAAATATTCAAAAAATATGAAAGCACCGATACCTTCGGTGCTTTTTTTGTTATTATTATTTTGTATATCTTTGCATAAATAATTATAATTTCTAAATGGATTCTGACATAGTCAGGCTTTTGCTAGCCTTGTTTCTTGTATTACTGAATGGCTTTTTCGTAGCCGCAGAATTTTCAATTGTTAAAGTTCGTTACTCTCAAATTCAGCTTAAAGCTGCCGATGGCGATTCTATGGCAAAACAGGCAGAGCATATTATCAAACATCTTGATGAGTATCTTTCTGCAACACAGCTTGGTATTACTTTAGCTTCTCTTGCTTTAGGTTGGGTGGGCGAAAGTGCGATGCACCACGTTATTGATAATGTATTTCATTCTTTAAATATAAATCTTGCTGAATCTACTGTTACAACAGTTTCTTTGGTTTTAAGCTTTCTGATTATTACAGTAATGCATATTGTTTTTGGTGAATTAATTCCAAAATCTATTGCGATAAGAAAGGCTGAAGCTACTACAATGGCAACTGCAGTTCCTTTGAGAGTTTTTTACACAGTTTTCAAACCATTTATCTGGTTGATGAACTTAATGTCTAACGGGGTTTTAAGATTAATCAAAATTCATCCGGCTTCCGAGCAGGAAATTCACTCTACTGAAGAACTTCAGCTTTTGGTAAAGCAGTCTGCCGATAGCGGAGAAATTGAGGAAGAAAACTACGAAATCATTAAAAATGCATTTGATTTTACCGATCACTCTGCAAAACAAATCATGGTTCCGAGACAAAATATTACTTCTATCGATTTTTCTGATGATTTAAATGATATTATCAATAAAATCATGGAAAGCGGATATTCCAGAATTCCGGTCTACGAAAATTCGATTGATAACATCATTGGTGTTTTTTATACAAAAGAAATCATCAGAGAATTCGTTAAAAGAAAAGGAGAGCTGAGTCACGATGATCTTCGAGAATTAATGCGTGAATCTTTCTTTGTGGTAGGAAGCAAGAAAATCTCAGACTTATTGAAGATTTTCCAGCAGAAAAAGCAGCATTTAGCTATTGTAATTGATGAATTTGGTGGAACTGAAGGAATTATTACCTTAGAAGATATTTTGGAAGAATTGGTGGGTGAAATTCAGGATGAAGAGGATGATGAAGAAAAATTGGTTGATAAAATTGCTGAAAATACCTATTGGGTAAAAGCTACTCAGCCATTGGATGAAATCAACGAATCTTTGCCTAAAAAATTGACTGTTTCTGAAGAAAGCGAGTACAATACATTAGCGGGATTTATTTTGCATGCTTTGGAAGATATTCCGGAAGAAAACCAGGAATTTGATTTGGAAAATTATCATTTCAAGATTTTGAAAATGAACAATAAGAGCGTCGAAATGGTTGAATTGGTGTATATTGAACCGAATATAGTAGACGATATTTTAGATAAATTAGACGTTTAAATACATAAATAATGATTTTTTATAACAGCATAAAAGATTATGAAGATCCAAAACGACAGTACGAAGAGGAAGTTCTGGTTTTGGATGATACAGATGAAGTGTACAAACTGATTCTGCATAACGACGATATTCATACTTTTGACGATGTAATTGAAGCGTTGATTCAGATTTGTAAACACGATCCGATACAGGCAGAGCAATGCACCATGTTGGTTCATTTTAAAGGTAAATGCACCGTAAAAACAGGCTCAATAGATATTTTGAAGCCGATGCACGAAAAATTAATTGCAAGAAGCTTAACAAGCGAAATCGTATAATACAGACTCCGACATAAATGTCGGAGTTTTTTGTTTAATTTAAATTTAATTATCAAAAAATACAATCTTTTTTCAAGCTAAAAAAACATCCGGCTTCAGACTTCAAACTTCCATCATAAATACTATCTTTGTAAAAACTCTAAAGAAATAAATAGAATGCTTGTAATAGGAATTGCCGGAGGTACAGGATCGGGCAAAACTACCGTTGTTGATAAGATTATTCAACAGCTTGATATTGAGGGAATGAATATTCTTTCTCAAGATAATTATTATAATGATAATCACAATCTTACACTTACAGAAAGAGAAGCTTTAAACTATGATCATCCGAAATCCATCGATTTTGATTTATTGATTAAACATGTAAAAGCTTTGAAAAATAACGAAACAATCGAGCAACCTCTTTATAGCTTTGTAACGCACGGAAGAACAGGGGATCATATAACCGTTGAGCCGAAAAATGTTTTGGTAGTTGAAGGAATTCTGGTTTTAACCAATAAGGAATTGCTTAAAGAATTTGATTTAAAAGTATTCGTTCACGCAGATTCAGACGAGAGACTGATCAGGAGGATCAAAAGAGATACACAGGAAAGGGGAAGAGATCTGAACGAGGTTTTACACCGTTATCAGACTACCTTGAAGCCAATGCATCAGGAATTTATCGAGCCTTCAAAAAACGAAGCCGATTTAATTATTCCAAACATGAGACAGAATTCTGTCGCAATTGATTTTTTAACGACCGTTATTAAAAATTCATTAAGAAAACACTAAAAAAATGGCAGAAAAAGAACTTATTAAAGATATCAAACCAAAATCGGAAATTTTTAAATTTTTTCAGAGTTATGTTTTAAACAAATATATTCTGACGATTTTCCTGTTTCTGGTGTGGATGATTTTCTTTGATCAAACTTCTTTTTTGGTAATCCATGAGCTCAATGGCGAAATTAACAAGTACGAAGAACAGCTCGATTATTATAAATCAGAATACGAAAAGAATGATAAATTCTACAAAAAACTGATGAATAATAAGTCTGAAAAAGAAAAATACGCCAGAGAAAATTATTTTATGAAAAAGCCCAACGAAGAGATCTTCATTCTCGTTGTAGACAGCGCAAATATTGCTAAAAAATAAACTTTAACGTGAACTGTGAATGTCAATTAGAGTCGCTGTCAATTTAAAATAAATCCACGAATCAAAATTGTTCATTACCCATTACATATTACCCATCATTTATGTCAAATTCAGAAACTTTCTCAAGCTGGGAAAATCTTGTTAAAAAACAACTTAAAACGGAAGATATTTACACGATCCTTAAAAAAGAAAATTTAGAAGGAATTGATGTGAAACCTTTTTATAATTCTGTGGAAAAACCAATGGTCAACCTTCCGAAAGTAGAAGAAAGCACCCATTTGGTAGCAACATACCACGAAAGTCTTGAAGATGATGTTTTTGCATTTTTATTGAATGAAAATGTAGAAAATCTTGTAGGAAAAACTGTTTTTGTTAACAATAAAGATTTGGCAGAGCACATCAGTCCGCAAGATGAAGACCAATATTTCTCTCTGATTGATGTTTTTGATGAGCAAAATGCAGAAATTAATGATCAGCTGGTAAAAGAGCTTTTGGCAAAAGATTTTAAAAGAAATATTTGTGTAGATATTTCCCTTCATCAAAATGCCGGAGCTGCAATTTATCAGCAATTGGGGATTGCTTTGGCAAAAACGAAAGAATTGATTGAAATTTACGGAGCAGAAATCATCAATAAGCTGATTTTCAGGATTGCTGTCGGAGGAAACTATTTCTTTGAAATGGCTAAAATCCGTGCTTTTAAATTGGTTTTTAATCAGTTATCTAAAGAATATGATTTAAACGAGATTCCATATATTTTTGCTGAAACCTCACTTAGAAATAAATCAATTTTAGATAACGAAAATAATCTTATTCGCTCGACTTTAGAATTGGCTTCTGCCATGATTGGTGGAGCAGATGCGGTTTACAGTACGAATTATCTTGTTGAAAAAAGCACAGAAAATTCAGAAGAAATTTCTTTTAAACAACAGATTGTTTTGGCTTACGAAAGTATCATCAATGTGTTTGAAGATGCATCCAACGGAAGTTATTACATAGAAGATATTACCAATCAAATCGCTGAGAAATCTTGGAAATTCTTTGTTGAAATAGAAGAAAAAGGAGGTTATTTGGAACTTTTAAAACAAGGAATTATCCAGAAAAACATCTACGATCATGCTGTTGAAGAACAAAAGTGGGTGGAAGAAGGTAAAATAAAACTGATTGGCGTTAATTTATACCCCATATTAGAGCTAAAAAAATCTATTGAGGAATTATATCATCAAAATGAATTAAACGCCGTTCGTTGGGCTGAAATGTTTGAGTAAAGAGTAATCGTATTTTGATGCCACGAATGCACGAATATATTTATTAAATTTGTTTTCGAACACAAATGGATTAAATATATGAGTGTTATTTACAAAGAAGAATCATATCAAATTATAGGAATCTGTATGGAAATTCATAATTATTTGGGACATGGATTTTCAGAAATTGTATATAAAGATGCTTTGGAAATAGAATTTCGAAAAGCTGGAATCTTTTATGAAAGGGAAAAAGAATACGAAGTGGTATATAAAGAAATTGTACTTCCCCATAAATTTTATGCAGATTTTGTAATTAACGAGAAGATTATCCTGGAAATAAAAGGAAAAAATCAGATTGCAGAAACAGATCTCGCACAGGCAATTAATTATTTAAAAGTTTCTGATAATAAATTAGCAATTATTGTAAATTTTGGTGAATCAAAATTAAATTATAAAAGAATAATTTTATAATTAGTAACTAATTTTTAAAAAAGATATTCGTGCATTCGTGGCATTCAAACAAAGAAATTCAAAACTACATCAATGCAAATCTCACCGCAGATCTGCATTCTTTATTATTAAAAAAATCTCCGTTTTCTGAAGTTTCTATGCAGGAAATTGTTCAGCAGATTAAAGGAAAACAGGTTGCTCAGAAAAAGTTTCCATTTCTTTTACAAGACGGAATTGTTTTTCCGCCACAACTTAATCTTGAACAGTCTTCTTCAGAAAAAACAGCTCTTTATAAATCAGAAATTTTAAAAGGAAACAAATTTATCGATTTAACGAGCGGTTTTGGAATTGATGCCTATTATTTATCGAAAAATTTTGATGAGATTACTTTAGTTGAACAAAATAAAGAACTTTTAGATATTGTAAAGCATAATTGGAATGTTTTAGGCAAGAAAGCAAGCTTTATTAACTTAAAAATGGAAGATTTTCTTAATGAAAACAAAGAAAATTTTGATGTAATTTACCTTGATCCCGCACGAAGAGATCAGAATAAAAATAAAGTTTTTCTGCTTGAAGATCTTTCACCAAATGTTTTGGAAATTCAGGATCAATTGCTGTCTATTTCGGAAGAAGTAATTATAAAACTCTCGCCTTTAATTGATTTAAAATATCTGATTTCGGTTTTAAAAAACATTTCTAAAATTGAAATTATCGCCGTTAAAAATGATGTAAAAGAGATTGTGGTTTTTCTTTCTAAAAATTATTCAGGAGAAATTATTTGTAAATGTATTAATCTTGAAAGCGATGAAAAAGATTTTAGTTTTGAAATAAATGCTGAAAAACATTCAGAAGCTGAATATTCAGAACCTCAAAAATTTATTTATATTCCGAATAATACCATTCTCAAAGCAGGGATTTTCAATCTGATTTCAGAACAGTTTAAACTTAAAAAACTACATCCGAATACCCATTTATATACTTCGGATGTTAAAATTGAAGATTTTCCAGGAAGAATTTTAGAAATGGAAATGATTGATTCAAAACAGATTAAAAAGAAAGAACAGTTTAATCTGATTTCAAAAAATTATCCTTTAAAACCTGAAGAAATCAAGAAGAAATATCAGTTGAAAGATGGCGGAAATCAATATCTTATTTTTACACAATCCAAAAAAGGTAAAATAATATTAAAATCAGTCTAAAAATGTTGCCGAAAAATGCAATATTTCTTACTTTTGGGCAATAAAAAATTATAGAAGAAATCGCAAAGATTGTTTGAGCAACAAACATTGATCGATAAAGTGATTTCATTAGATTTAAAAATAAATATCTGCATATGAAAAAATTAGTTATATGTTTAGCTCTTGCAACGGTAGCGGTAAGCTGTAAAAAAATCCAGGCTGGAGGGAATAAAAATATCATCAAACTGGAAGAAGGTACAGAAAGATATTCTGATGATCACCAAGGTGGTTCAGAAGCTCATGGTACAGCTCACGAAGCGGCGGCTCCTGCACATGCAGAACCAGCTAAAGATGCTCACGGAACTGAAGCTCCAAAAACTGATTCTACTGCTGCAAAGAAACAAGAGCCTGCAAAAGCAGAGCACTAATTTTCTGAAAATAAAATATATGAATCCTGCTTTTTTGCAGGATTTTTTTGTTGAAACAAGATTAAATTTTTTCAAAAGAAATTAAAGCTAATTTGTTTGCTGTGGCGATACAATTTTTTTAATTTTAACAAAATTTAATTTACAATGCAAGAAACATTAAATTACATCAACGAAAACAAACAGCGTTTCGTAGATGAATTGTTTGAGTTACTTAGAATTCCTTCTATTTCTGCCGATCCGGCTTACAGCAACGACGTTTTAAAATGTGCTGAAGTTTGTGCAGAACACCTTAAAAATGCAGGAGCGGATAATGTTGAAATATGCAAAACAAAAGGATATCCTATCGTTTTCGGTGAAAAACTAATTGATGCAAATCTTCCGACAGTTTTGGTATACGGTCATTACGATGTACAGCCTGCAGATCCTTTGGAACTATGGAAAAAACCACCTTTTGAGCCTTATATTGAGAAAACTGATCTTCATCCTGAAGGTGCGATCTTTGCAAGAGGTTCAGCAGATGATAAAGGACAGTTTTTTATGCAGGTGAAAGCTTTTGAAGCAATGATGCAAACTAATTCTCTGCCTTGTAATGTAAAGTTTATCTTAGAAGGAGAGGAAGAGGTAGGTTCTATAAGCCTAGGAGATTGGGTAAATGAGAATAAAGAAAAGCTTTCTTGTGATTGCATATTGATTTCAGATACTCATATTTACAGTAACGAACAACCAACAGTTACAACTGGTTTAAGAGGTTTAAGCTATGTGGAAGTTGAAATTGAAGGACCAAACAGAGATTTGCATTCAGGACTTTATGGAGGTGCAGTTCCGAATCCTATTCATGTGCTTTCAAGAATGATTGCAAAATTAATTGATGAGGACGGACAAATCACAATTGATGGTTTTTATGACAACGTAGAAACTGTTTCTGATGAAGAAAGAGCTGAAATGAATAAGCTGAAAGATAATCCTGCAGAATTTAAAAAATCGATTGGTTTAAATGATGTGGAAGGTGAAAAAGGATATACAACTTTAGAGAGAACTTCAATCCGTCCTACACTAGATTGCAACGGAATTTGGGGTGGTTATACAGGTGAAGGCGCAAAAACGGTAATTCCGTCTAAAGCTTCAGCTAAAATTTCGATGCGTTTAGTACCTTATCAGACTCCTGAAGAAATTACAGAAAAGTTTACAAAATATTTTGAGAAAATTGCTCCTGCAAATGTAAGAGTAAAAGTTACCCCACATCACGGTGGAATGCCTTATGTTTTACCAACTGATACTAAAGAGTATTTGGCTGCTAAAAATGCAATGCAAACTGCTTTCGGAAAAGAAGTTCTTCCATATAGAGGAGGTGGAAGTATCCCAATTACCTCAATGTTTGAGCAGGTTTTAGGAGCTAAATCAGTGTTGATGGGATTTGGTTTAGATTCTGATGCGATCCATTCTCCAAACGAGCATTATGGATTGTTTAATTTCTATAAAGGAATTGAGAGTATCCCAATGTTTTTTGAGAATTATTCGAAGTCTTAAAAAGTGAATTGATTTATTAAATAATAATCCTTGAGAAGTTTTTCTTGAGGATTGTTTATTTTATATTGGTGTTTTTTTGTTGGATTGAATTATTTTCTTTAATTTTAGCATATAACTTTGAATGAGAATATTATGAAAAAAATTTTACTATTAAGCGCCCTTTTAGGGTTAGGATTATTGAATGCTCAATCAACCCTTTTTCAAGAAAATTGGGATGGTCAAGGTCCAGGAATTGGCTCATGGACTCTTTATAATGTAGATGGTCTTACACCAATTGATCCTTTTGATGCTAATAACGATGGATTGCCAGCTCTTGTTACAAATGCTTGGAATGTTTTGTCATTAACTCAAATTCAAAACTCTGGACCAAACTTGGCTACATATACCTATCCAGCAGGAGCAACAGGTATGGCAGGTAATGTAGCAGTAGCAAATTCTTGGTATGATCCGGCAGGTACGGCAAATGATTGGCTTGTATCTCCACAAATTAATATTCCGGCAGGAGCAACAGGTGTAAACTTAACATGGTCGGCAACTAGTATGGGTGCAGCTGCATATTTAGAGAATTATAAAGTATATATTTCTACTACAGGTAACCAAGTTGCAAATTTTACTACAATTTTGAAAACAGTAACTAATGAATCAGTTACTGGAACGTATCACACAGTTAATCTTAATTCATATGTAGGGCAGAATGTTTATATAGCTTTCAGAGATGACAGTAATGACGAATACATAATGTTATTAGATAATATTAAAGTAACATCTGCAAATACGCTTGCAACAAATGATATTGTAAAAAAACAAACGTATTTTTCTCCCAATCCAACTTCTGATTTTTTAAATATCAAAACTAACTCTAAAATTAATGCAGTTTCTGTTGCAGATCTTACAGGTAAAAAAGTGAATGTAAAATTAGATGGTGATAAAGTAGACGTTAGAAGTCTTCCTGCAGGAACTTATTTAATCAATATTGAAACAAAAGATGGTGTTTCTACGGAAAAATTCATCAAAAAATAAATTACTGATCAATCTAAGTATATTAAAAAAAACGCTCTATTTGGAGCGTTTTTTTGATGAGAAAAAAACCAAACAGAATTTCATTCCTGACTTTATTTTAGAGTGGTTCTTGATTCTTGACATTATTGGTTGTTTAATTTTTAAAATATCCCAATGTTTTGAGAATTATTATAAGCCTTAAAAGTGAATTAATTTATTAAATAATAATCCTTAAGAATTTTTTCTTGAGGATTATTCATTTTGTGTTGATATTTTTTGTTGGATATTTTTTTTTTATATCTTTATATTTAAATAAAACTTATTAAAAATGAAGAAATATTACTTCCTTGGCCTAATAGTTTCTACTTTAGGTCTAAAATCACAAACAATTATTTTTAATCAACCTACAACCACGACAGATGGTATTGTCTCTGACGTGCTGTCAAATGGGAATTTTGTAGCAGCAGCTGATGATTTTACACTCCCTTTGACAAGTAAAATTACTAAAATAAAGGTTCAAGGGTTTCAGAATCAATCAAATTTAGAAACAACGATAGGTACAGGTGCAGTGCTCTATATCTATGCGAATAATGCTGGTAGTCCAGCTGGAATTCCTAATAATCCAGCAGTAGCTCCAATAGCAAGTATAAATATTAATAAAGGAGCTGCAGGTTATAATTTAGTAAAAAACAGTAGTAATTATACTTATGAAATTGATTTTACTGCAGCTTTAAGTACTCCTGTAATTTTACAGCAAAATACAGTATATTGGTTAGTTTTTGCTCCAAAAACAAGTTTGACAGCATATACTGCTGCAACGAGGTTTAACTGGTTTGCTGGCCAAGTAGCTGGAAATGCGGCTAAACTTGTAGACCCAAGCGATGCTTTTGGAGCGGGAGCGACTACATGGACTGATATTTCTGCACTTACTCCTAGTGCAGCTCTTGACGGTCTTGCTTTTTCTATTGAGGGTGAAACTGCAGTTTTAGGAACAAGTGAGTTGTATAGCTCAACAACAGATCTGATTATTTCTCCTAATCCTACAACTGATTATTTACAAATCAAATCTAAAACTGATATTAGAAATATTGAAATTTTTGACATAACTGGCAGAAAAGTTAATGCTGTATTAAATAATGATAAGATAGATGTGAGAAATCTACAGGCAGGAAGCTATATTATTAACATTGAAACTAAAGAAGGGAAGAAAACTAAAAAATTCATCAAAAAATAAATTACTGATCAATCTCAGTATATTAAAAACGCTCCAATTGGGGCGTTTTTGTTATTTTAGAGTTTTAAAAGATTAATCAATGATAAAAAATAAAGCAGCATATATTACAGGAGGAACAAAAGGAGTAGGATACGGAATTGCAAAAGTATTGCTTCAAAATGGTGTTTCAGTTGCATTTTCGGGAAGAAAAAAAGAAGAGGTTGACAAAGTAGAGAATGAATTAAAAGAATATTCAGCCAATGTTTTAGGTTTGATTTCAGATGTTTAAAATCTGGACAATGAGTCTAATGCAGTCAAAAGCATCATAAACAAATTCGGAAGATTAGATTTTGTCATTGCTAATGCAGGTTTAGGAATTTTCAAACCTGTTGATGAACTAAGTTCTGAAGAATGGAATGAGATGATTGATACCAACTTAACCGGAGTTTTTCATACTTTAAAAGCTTCAGTTGAAGAATTAAAAAAAACAGAAGGATATTATATTACGATTTCAAGTTTAGCGGGAGCTAATTTCTTTGAAAACGGAACAGGTTATAATGCTTCAAAATTCGGCGTAGTGGGCTTTACTCAGGCTGCTATGATCGATTTAAGAAAGTATAATATCAAATCTACCGTAATAATGCCGGGTTCGGTTGCTACAAATTTTAACGGAAATATCCCCTCTGAAAAAGATGCCTGGAAAATTCAGCCGGATGATATGGGGAATTTGGTATTGGATATTTTGAAGATGAATCCAAGAGTTTTACCAAGCAAGATAGAGTTTAGAGCAACAAAACCAAAGTCTTAGAAACTTATAATGCGCTGAATAATAATTAAATAAGTATTATGCATGCATAATATATTTTTTATTTATATTTACAAAACTTAACAAACAAAAATAGCTTCCGAAAATCTCAGGATTTTAATAGGCTGAAAATAAAAATTTATAACACACATGGAGCCGTAAGGTGACATTTGGTAAATGAAAATAATTAAAACCACATATGAAATCGCCATGAATTGGAAACGCTTTTACCAATGAAAACAAGCGATAACATATGGCAATTAAAAACAATAAAATCTACATATGAAAATATTAGTTTGCATCAGTAGTGTTCCGGATACTACTTCAAAAATCAATTTTACAGCAGATAAATCTGCATTCGACAAAAACGGAATTCAGTGGGTAATCAATCCGTTAGACGAATTCGCATTAACGAAAGCAATTAAATTACAAGAATCTCAGGGAGCAACTGTTACGGTTTTAAACGTAGGAGATGCTGGAACTGAGCCGGTAATCAGAAAAGCTTTGGCAATTGGTGCAAATGACGGAGTAAGAGTAAATCTTGACCCGAAAGACAGCTATTCTACAGCGAAAGAAATTGCTTCTGTAGCTCAGAATGGAGGATACGACTTAATTCTTTGTGGTAAAGAATCGATTGATTACAATGGAGGTTCTGTTCCTGGAATGGTTGCTCAGTTGTTGAATCAGCCTTTTGTAAACGCTTCTGTTGGTTTAGATGTGAACGGAGCTGAGGCGACTGCAGTAAGAGAAATTGAAGGAGGTAAAGAAACTATTTCTGTGAAATTACCTGCTGTAATTGCTGGACAGAAAGGATTAGTTGACGAAAAAGATTTGATTATTCCAAACATGAGAGGAATTATGTCTGCAAGAACAAAACCTTTGCAGGTTGTAGAGCCTACTTCTTCTGAAGTGAAAGTTCAGGGAGTTTCTTATGACTCTGTTCCACCAAGAGCAGCTGTGAAAATCGTTTCTCCGGATAATTTAGATGAGTTGGTAAGACTTCTTCACGAGGAAGCTAAAGTTATTTAATAAGAACCAAGTAAAAAGTAAAAAGATTCAAGTGGTTTGATTCGGAGTTTAAATTTCAAACGTCAAATCTCAAATCTTGAACATTAAACCTTAAACTTTAAACAAAATTAAAATGGCAGTATTCGTATACGCAGAAAATATAAACGGTGTTTACAAGAAAGCAGCTTTTGAAGCAGTTTCTTATGCTAAAGCAGTGGCAGATCAGGTGGGTGATACCGTTACGGCAATCTCTGTAAACCCAACAGATTCTTCAGATTTATTGTATAAATATGGAGCAACAAACTTAATCAACATTAAAGACGAAGGTCTTAAAAATTTCTCAGCAAAAGCTTATGCACAAGCTGTAAGTGAAGTTGCAGACGGAAATATCCTTGTTTTTCCTCACACAACAGATGCTTCTTCTGTAGCACCAATGTTGGCTGTAATGAAGAATTATTCTTTAATTACTAATGTTTTGGAAGCTCCGGAAAGTCAGTCTCCGTTTCAGGTGAAAAGAAAAGCTTTCTCTGGGAAAGGTTTCATGCATGCAAAAGCTGAAGGAACAGGAGTAATTCTTACTGTTTCTCAAAATGCTTTCGGTGTTAAAGAAAATGCAGTTTCTGGTTCAGAAGAGGTGAAAAATCTTTCTATTGCTAATGAAGATACTAAAGTAATTTCTCACGAGCAGAGTGCAGGTAAATTAGACTTGAAAGAAGCTGAAGTAGTAGTTTCTGCAGGTAGAGGAATGAAAGGTCCTGAAAACTGGGGAATGGTAGAAGATTTAGCAAATGTTTTGGGTGCTGCAACAGCTTGTTCAAAGCCGGTTTCAGACATCGGATGGAGACCTCACACAGAGCACGTAGGTCAAACTGGTAAAGCAATTGCACCTAATCTTTATATTGCAATTGGTATTTCTGGAGCAATTCAGCATTTAGCTGGAGTAAACTCTTCTAAAACAATCGTGGTAATCAACAGTGATGCTGAAGCTCCGTTCTTCAAATCGGCTGATTACGGTGTTGTAGGGGATGCTTTCCAGATTATCCCTGCATTAACTGAGAAAATTAAAGCACTTAAAGGATAGAAAGGTTAATGGGGAATTTTGCTTCGCAAGTCAATAGTGAATTTTAAAATTGACAACGAAGTGAATTGACATTTGACCATTCACAATTTAAATAATTACAATAAAAGCTCGGCTTCCGGGCTTTTATTTTTGTCTAAAAAGTAAAACCTACAATAAAAAATTAATTTATATTTGTAGTCATGGATTATAAACAGCTAATCATACGCGGAATATCGTACAGCCAGACCCAATCGGGCGCTTACGCATTGCTATTGGAACATGAAGAAACAAACATTAAATTGCCCGTTGTTATCGGTAATTTTGAAGCGCAATCCATTTCTTTAGGCTTAGAAAAAGACATTCATCCGCCACGTCCGCTTACACACGATTTATTTACAAAATTTATTATTTCTACGAATTATAAATTGGTTTCGGTAATCATTTATCAGATTGTAGACGGCGTTTTCTTTTCAAATATTAATTTTAAAAATTCCGAAACCGAGGAAGAGCTGATTCTTGATGCAAGAACTTCAGATGCTGTTGCAATGGCAGTAAGATTTGATGCACCAATTTACACAACACAGCAGGTTTTAAACGAAGCCGGGATTTTATTGGAACTGGAAGAAGTAGCTAAAGAAGAAGAAACTTTTTCTGAAACAGTACAACCAGAAGACAGCTTGACGTCTGTCTCAATGGAAGAATTACAGAAATTGCTGGATGAAGCCGTAAAAGAAGAAGATTTTGATACCGCTCTTGAAATTCAGGAGGAGATCAAAAGGCGAAAAAAGAAAATAGATTAAAGAGATATTTACAATTAAAAAATGAATTTAAAATTACGATTGACCATCCTCAGCTTTCTCCAGTTTTTTGTTTGGGGAGCCTGGCTTATTACGATGGCAAATTTTTGGTTCGGAACAAAACAGTGGGACGGAACGCAGTTCGGTGCTGTTTTTGGAACCATGGGAATTGCTTCGATTTTTATGCCGACCATCACCGGAATTATTGCTGACCGATGGATAAATGCCGAAAAAATATTTTCTGCCTTACAGATTCTTTACGGAATCACCCTTTTTATTTTACCGCATAGTGACGATCCCAACTCATTCTTTTCTGTAATGTTGGTCGCAATGTGCTTTTATATGCCTACAATTGCTTTGGCAAACTCTATTTCTTATACGGTTTTAAAGAACAGTAATTTAGATGTTGTAAAAGATTTCCCACCCATCAGAGTTTGGGGAACTGTAGGATTTATTGTTGCAATGTGGATTACCAATCTTACAGGAAACAAAGCGACAGAAGGTCAATTCTATATTGGTGGAGTTGCAGCAATCATTCTTGGAATTTATGCTTTAACATTACCAAAATGTCCACCTCAGAAACTCATTGATAAAGATGCGCCTTTATCTGAACAACTTGGGTTAAATGCTTTTAAGCTTTTCAAAAACTATAAAACAGCATTATTTTTCTTGTTTTCAATGCTTTTGGGAGCAGCTTTACAGTTGACAAACGCTTATGGAGATGTATTTTTGAGTGAGTTTTCACACTTTCCGAAATATGCAGATTCTTTTGTAGTACAGAGATCAACGATTATTATGTCGATTTCTCAGGTTTCAGAGACCTTATTTATTTTGGCAATTCCGTTTTTCCTGAAAAGATTTGGGATTAAAAGAGTAATGCTTTTCTCAATGTTTGCCTGGGTTTTAAGATTCGGATTCTTTGCTTATGGCGTTCCTGAAGGTTACGGTTTGGGTTTAATTATCATGTCGTGTATTGTATACGGAATGGCATTCGATTTCTTTAATATTTCAGGTTCTCTTTTTGTTGAGACTACTACAGATAAAAAAATCCGTTCTTCGGCACAAGGTTTATTTATGATGATGACCAACGGTTTTGGAGCGGTTTTCGGAAGTTATATTGCAGGTTGGGCGATTGATAAATTTTTCACACATAGATTTACAACAGCAGCTGAGTTATCAACTTACCTTGAAACAACACCAGATAATCAGTCATTTTTAGATATTCTTAAAAATAGTTTTAATTCTGTGGTAAATGCAGACGGAACTTTATCAACAGTAGTGATGATGAAAGACTGGCATCATATCTGGCTTTCTTTTGCAGCTTATGCTTTGGTTCTTTCTATCCTTTTTTGGGTATTATTTAAACATAAACACGATCCTAAAGCTGTCGAAAATATTAGTCATTAATTTTGATGATAAACTAAATATAGATTGCACTTTTGAAAAAAAGTGCAATTTTTTTTTACTTTTAGGCAACCATTTTCAAATTACGCCGTCTTATAGATAGAAACTAATCAATGAAGCATTTAGAAGAGAATTTTAAACTTGCTAAAAAATACGATCGGAGAGCTCAGAAAGCACTTTACGATTTATTTTCAGCTAAAATGTTGGCGGTTGCAAATTCTTATACTAATAATATTCATGATGCAGAAGATGTTTTGTTGAATGCTTTTCTGAAATGTTTCAATAAAATCAACGATTGCAAAGATTGGAAAAGCTTTCCGTTTTGGCTGAGAAAAATTGTAGTAAATGACTCAATATCCTTTATCAGGAGAAACAAGAATATTTTGTACACAGATATTGAAGTTGCTGATGAATTTTCTGAAGAAGAACTGGATGACAATTTAAGTGAAATCAATATCGAAGAAATTTTTTCTAAAATGCCGACGGGTTACCGATTGATTTTTAATCTCTACGTTTTTGAAGATAAAAAACATCAGGAAATCGCAGAAATTCTGAATATTTCAGAAGGTACAAGTAAAAGTCAGCTCAGCAAAGCCAAAAAATGAGTTGCTGATTATTTAAAATCAAAAGAAAATGAACAAAAAAATACGGAAACAGTTAAAAACTGACTACGAAGACCTCGAAATAAAACCTTCTGTGAATCTTTGGGACCAAATTGAAGTTGGATTAGATAATGATTCTGAAACGGCGCAAAGACCCTCGTTTCAATGGTCGAAATATGCTGCAGTAATTGTTCTTTTACTATCATTTGGAACCTTGTTTTACTACAATTCTGATCAGTTTTTTAAACCTAAAGAAACAATTGCAGTTAAAAAGCCTGTAGAAAATAACAGTAAGCCAAAAGACAGGATTGAATCTGTTGCTGATAATAAAATTGAGGAACTCAACAATACTTCTGAAATAAGTATTAAATCAGAAAAAGCTCAGAAAAAACAATCGGAAATATTAGTTCATATACAATCTGAAGTCTTAAAAGAAACTCCGAAAATCGTCAATACAGAACCTCAAATCAATCTAAAACCTGAAGTTGAGATTAATAACAAACCTGAACAGCAAATCCCCGAATCTCATCAATTAGCAACCACACAACCTGTTGTGAAAGCTAACAAAGTAAAATATGTTACTGCAAATGATCTTATTTTCCAACGAAAATACAGCACTGAAAAGAAGGAAAATGCTCAGGAAAATGGGAAAAGGCTTGGGATTATTACGATTAACAGAATCAACGTAAGTCCGGAGTTTATTACCATTTTTAACGGTAGCAATAATAATACAAGCGAACAAAAATAACTCATCAGATATGAAACAAAAAATACTATTAACAGGAGCTTTTATGTTCCTGTTCTTAATCGGCTTTTCCCAAAGTAAAACAACTTTGAGAAAACAGATGGAGAATTATACAAACAAAATCGACAGCGTGGTTGTTGAAGAACGAAACAAAATGAATGCTGAATTTGATTTGCTTGAAAAGAAAATGAAAGCCGGTGAAATCTCTGAAAAAGAGATGAATGAACAGAAAAATACAGCAGCCATTCGATACGAAGCGATTATTAATGATGAGATTGATCGGCAGAAAGATGAATACGAAGAAATAACAGGGAAAACGGTAAGAAGAGCGCTTTTCAAAAGCAATATTACTAAAAATAATAATCTATTCAGAACAGCAAGAGGTGCTTTACTGGATCTTACATTCGAACAGCCTGAGTTTGATGATCCCGAAGATCCTAAAAATTATCTTGAAAGTTTTGGATACGTTGCAGGAATTTCCCTAATTAACTTCACAGATAATAAGTTTTTTAATTTCTCTAAAGGAAACGAACTGAAAAATTCTATGTCTGGAAATTTTACTCTCCGTTACGAAAATCAGTTGGGTAAAACGACAAGCCCTGTTTTTTATCGTGTAGGATTAGGATGGAGACTTGAAAGCATAATTCCTTCCAACGACAGAATTTTTGCACAAGACGATAAAAACCTTTATTTGACAGATTTTACGGGCAATAATTTTAAGAGTGCGTGGTTAAGAACCGATTATATCTATGTTCCTGTAGAAGCAATTTTCGTGTTAAATCCAAAATATAAAGAGTACAAAGGAGTACGTTATATTGATAATACCAAAAAACAATTGCGTATAGGATTAGGGCTTTATGGTGGAACTAAAATAAATGACAAAATTCATCTTCAATACAAAAATGATTTTGGAAATCGTGTTTATAACCGTGAAGGAGTATCAAAAGGATTGAATCCTTTTATATTTGGAGGTAAAATTTCGATAGAATATTTTGGGTTTAATATTTTTGTAATGAAAGATTTTACACCTATTTTCAATAATGATGCATTGATTGGTAACAAAAGAGGAGTGCAGATTGGTATAGATCTTTGGGCAATAACATTTTAATTTTCAGAAAGATTTTACAATACTTTTAATGATAATGGTTCGTAAACAGTTAATATTGATTGTAAATTGGTTTATGAATAGTAAATATTAATTTTTAAATATCTATCAAAATTAAATTAGTATTAAATAATTGATAAATTTTCCGCAATACTTTTGTCTAAATAATATTATCATTCTTAAATAAATGATTTTAAAACATACTTTCAAAAAGTATGTTTTTTTTTGTATTTTGGCATTCTGAGATTCATTTAAAATTGTAAAATAAAGTAATGAAAAATTTACAGCTTTTAGGATTGCTTTTGGTCGTGGTGGGCAGCTTTTTACCACTCGTTCATGTTCCTATTATAGGAAACTGGAACTACTGGCAACTCGATCATTATTTGGCAATTTTCTGCTGGATATTCTGTGCATGTGCACTTTTCGGGATTGTAAATAACCGCGCAAAACTTGTCAATACTTTTGCTGTATTTCTACTTATTTTATTTGTATTTAGCTTATTTGCAATAAAATATCAGGCTTCAAGCTACTTCAGTTTTTTACCATTCAAATCTTGGACGAAAGCTTTGGCCGGAACAGTAAAACTGCAATGGGGATGGTTTGCAGAGTTTTTGGGAGCATTAATTATGCTTTTCGTGAAATCTAAAAGAGAAAATTAAACTATAGTATAAAAGAGAAAAAATATGAAAGAAGTATTCATCGTTTCCGCAGTAAGAACTCCAATAGGAAGTTTTATGGGTAGTTTGGCTACAGTTCCTGCTACAAAATTGGGCGCTGCAGCGGTAAAAGGAGCATTAGATAAAATTAATCTAGATCCTAAAAACATTCAGGAAATCTATATGGGGAATGTTCTTCAGGCAGGCGAAGGTCAGGCTCCGGCAAGACAGGTTGCTTTAGGAGCAGGGTTGTCAAACGAAACTCCATCTACAACTATAAATAAAGTTTGTGCTTCAGGAATGAAAGCTGTTTCAATGGCTGCACAGGCAATTAAAGCTGGTGATGCAGACGTAATTGTTGCAGGAGGTATGGAAAACATGTCGATGGTTCCTCATTACTATAATGCAAGAAATGCTACAAAATTAGGTGATGTAAAAATGCAGGACGGAATGATTTTAGACGGTCTTACAGACGTTTACAACAAAGTTCACATGGGAGTTTGCGCAGAAAAATGTGCAACAGATTATAGCATTACAAGAGAAGATCAGGATAATTTTGCAATACAATCTTACACAAGATCTGCAAAAGCTTGGAGCGAAGGGAAATTCGCTGAAGAAGTTGTTCCCGTTTCAATTCCACAAAGAAAAGGTGATCCTATCATTTTCGCTGAAGATGAAGAATATAAAGCGGTAAATTTCGACAGACTTCCTACACTTCCTACCGTTTTCAAAAAAGAAGAAGGAACGGTTACTGCAGCTAACGCATCTACTTTAAATGACGGTGCTTCTGCTTTAATTCTTGTTTCTAAAGAGAAAATGGAAGAATTAGGATTGAAGCCTTTAGCAAAAATCGTTTCTTATGCTGATGCAGCTCACGAGCCTGAGAACTTTACAACAGCTCCGGCAAAAGCTTTACCAATCGCTCTTAAAAAAGCAGGTTTGGAAATTTCAGATATCGATTTCTTCGAATTTAATGAGGCTTTCTCTGTAGTTGGTTTGGCAAACAATAAAATCTTAGGATTAGATGCTGCTAAAGTAAACGTAAACGGTGGAGCGGTAGCTTTAGGACATCCACTTGGAAGTTCTGGTTCAAGAATCATTGTTACATTGATTAATGTTTTAAAACAAAATAACGCTAAATATGGCGCTGCAGCTATCTGTAACGGTGGTGGTGGTGCTTCGGCAATCGTTATTGAAAATATATAATTATTGTTTTTATATAAATCTTGGAAATCCGGAAGCGAAAGTTTTCGGATTTTTTTATATCTAATAATAAAAAAACTTGCTCCGTAGGAGCAAAACCTTTGTAGATAAAGTTCCCAGAATATTTTGAGCTCCGGAGGAGCGACACCTTTATCAATGCTTATGCATTTTTAAAACACTTCTAATTTTAACAAATCAATAAAATTTAGACTAAAAAAAATAAAAACCGCCGAATGTTCAGCGGTTTTTCTATTTTTGTGCAACTAATTCGTTTGAAAATGTCTGAAACTGAAATTCAACCTACTCAAAATATAAAAAACAATCCAAAGATTATGAAAGCTTGGGCGGTCTACGACTGGGCAAACTCTGTGTATTCTTTGGTAATTACATCTGCGATATTCCCGATTTATTATACGATTCTTACGACAGCTTACAATAAAAAGGAGTTTGTTCCGGAAGCAGGAGAAGTTCAGGAAATTCCTGTAAGAAATATGATTAAGATCTTCGGAGACGCTTATGAGCCGGAAGCGGTTTTAAGTTTTTCTTACGCAATCTCATTCTTTTTAGTCGTTTTATTGTCACCATTCTTATCTTCTTTGGCAGATACGATTGGAAACAAAAAATCTTTTCTTCAGTTTTTCTGTTACTTAGGAGCAACTTCTTGTATGGGATTAGCCATGTTTACAGGCATGGAAAATATCTTTTTAGGATTGCTGTTCAGTATTACGGCGAGTGTAGGTTTTTGGGGAAGTTTGGTGTTTTATAATTCATTTTTACCAGATATCGCTACTCCGGATAAACAGGATGCATTGTCTGCAAAAGGATATATTTACGGATATATTGGCTCTGTAGTTTTATTGATTATCTGTTTGGTTTTAATTCAGGTGGTTGCAAAAGGACCGGATCAGGCTAAAATTTATATCAGAATCAGCTTTTTATTAACGGGAGCTTGGTGGTTTGGCTTCTCACAATATACATTCAAACATTTACCGCAGTTTGGTGATGTGAAAGAAAAACTTCCTAAAGATTTAGTGCTTTTAAACTATAAAAACATCTTTAAAAAACACCAGGAACAGGGAGGTTTTTTTGAAGTATTAAAAGATAATATCAGTTTCTATAAAGATATTGCGAAAGAGAGTTTCAGAGAATTATTCAGTGTGGGAAACAAGCTATTTTCAGATAAAGCTTTGAAGTTTTTCCTGTCGAGTTTCTTCTTTTACAGTGTCGGAATGCAGACCATCTTTTTAATGGCAGTTCCTTTCGGAAGTACAGTAATTTTCCCTAAAGAAGCTGATAAATACAAGTTGATTATTACAATCTTAGTTATTCAGATCATTGCGATTTTCGGTGCTTTCTTATTTTCAAGATTATCTAAAAAAATTGGGAATAAGAATGTAATTACTATTGCTGTGATTATCTGGATTGCTTGTTGTTTATCTGCATATTCTTTAAACAAAGAAAATCCAAATGTACAGCTTCAGTTTTATGGATTAGCTGGTTTGATTGGTTTGGTAATGGGTGGTCTTCAGGCAATGTCGAGATCAACTTATTCAAAACTTTTACCAGAAAATTCTATGGAAAATACAACTTATTTTAGTTTCTATGATGTACTGGAAAAAATTGCTATCATCTGTGGAATGCTTATTTTCAGTGTATTTATTCAAAGGTTTCATAATATGCAATATGCATTTATTTCGATGTCGGCATTTTTTGCAGCAGGAGCAATTCTTATCAGATTCTTAAAAACGAAGATATAAGTTCTACAATGGCTTAAAATTTGTTAATATTCAGCAGAATAATAGTAACTTTGCATAAAGATTTTTAACACAAAATGACGAACCCTTTATTTTACGCTAAAATTATCCTCTTCGGAGAGTACGGAATGATAGAAGACTCACAAGGTCTTGTAGTTCCTTACAGTTTTTATAAAGGCACTTTAAAGTTTTCAGACTCAGATTCAGAATTTGAGAAAAAATCAAACTTTCATTTACAAAAATATGCTGATTTTCTGGAGAACTTAAGTCTTCCCGAACAATTCAAATTAGATGTAAATCGTCTGAAAGAAGATATTTCTAACGGACTTTTCTTCGATTCTAATATTCCTCAAGGATATGGAGTTGGAAGTTCAGGAGCTTTGGTTGCGGCTATTTTCGAAAAATATAGCTTCACAAAACACGATCCTGAAAGTATTTCAAAAGAAAATCTTAAAAATATAAAAGCCGTTTTTGGCGAAATGGAAAGCTATTTCCATGGTAAAAGTTCAGGAATGGATCCTTTAATTTGCTACATGAATCTTCCGATTCTTATTGAAAACAAGGAAAATTTAGATAAAGTAGCGATTCCAAAAGAAGAACAAGGAAAAGGAGCAATTTTCTTGATTGATTCAGGAATTACAGGCGAAACAGGACCGATGATTCAGATCTTCTTTGAAAAAATGAAGACCGAAGGTTTCCGTAAAACGCTGAAAGAAGAGTTTATTCGTTACAATAATGCTTGTATTGATTCTTTCCTTAAAAAAGATATGAATCCGTTTTTTAGAAACCTTAAAAAGCTTTCTTATTGGGCTTACGAACATTTCCGTCCGATGATTCCTGAAAGTATTTTCAACATCTGGAAAAAAGGTTTAGATTCTAATGCTTATTACCTTAAACTGTGTGGAAGTGGCGGTGGTGGTTATATTTTAGGTTTCACCAAAGACTACGAAAAAGCAGAAAAAATGCTTGACGGTTTCCAGAAAGAAGTGATTTATAGATTCTAAAAAGTTGGGAATGAGTTCTGAAAAAGAGAGTTTCCAACAGAAAAATTATATCCGAAAATCGTTATTTTACAGATTATCACAATTCGTGGGCTTTCTTTTAGGCGCACGTTTTTTTGTGGCTGTTTTGCTTACTTTTGCACTGTATGTTTCTACTTTTTTCCTTTTTAACCAAGAAGAATCTTTCAGGAAATTTGTCTTTGACTTCAAAGTTCACGGCATTATTTTCTGTACTGTTTTAAGTATTCTTGCAGGAGGAATTATCAATCAGTTCTACGATTTTGAAAAAGATCATATTGTAAAACCGTTCCGTACAAGAATTCAGAGCTTTATTCAGCAGAAATATTTTCTGTATGTGTATTTGGCTTTAACAGTAATTTCGCTAGGAGTAGCAAGCTTTATTTCGTACCGAGTTTTGATTTTCTTTGTGGTTTATCAGTTCTTTATGTGGTTTTATAGCCATAAACTGAGCCGGATTTTAATTTTAAATAATCTCACTTTTGTTAGTTTAACATTGTATCCTTTTTTTGGAATGATGGTTTATTATCAGACTTTTTCAAAGAAAGTTTTTTTAATGGCTATTTTTCTGTTTTTGATTCTTTTATGTATTGATATTGTGAAAGATACTTTAACGAAAAGTGTTGATAAAGCTTTTGGATATACTACAATTCCGAACTATTTTAAAAGTAAAAATACCAAGATCATTCTTATCTCTTTGCTGATTGTAACGATGGCAGTTTCGATGAAACTTATTCTCAAAACCGGAATTTCAGGTTTTATGTCTTATTATTTTACCGGAGGTCTGTTTGTGATGGTTATCTGTGTTTATCTGCTTTTAAACTCCTCAAGACGAACTAAGTTTCTTACGCTCAATGTTTTACGTTTCTGGGTTTTCATTGGAATTCTTGCCATGCTTCTTAACGGAATTGAAGGTAAATTGTAGAAAAAAAGCTTTAAAAAAGCTCAGGTTATTCTTACATTTGCAAAATTAAATTAACAAAAAGGAATGCCCATTTTCAACGATACCAAAGTTGCATTTGCCGATAAAACTGATGCACAATTAAGAAAAGCCTATTGGATGTTTAAAATGATTGAACAGCCTGCTTTAACAAGTCTTGGAACTTCTGTCCTGAATTTTACCGTTCATAATAATTTTCCATTCGTTACCGGAATTGTAAAAAACACTTTGTTCGAGCAATTTGTAGGTGGAGAAACTCGTGAAGAGAGCATGAAAGTGGTAAAACAGCTTTTCAAAAGAGGAGTTGGAAGTATTTTCGACTATTCGATTGAAGGGAAAGAAGACGAAGGAACCTTTGATGCAGTGTGTCAGGAAATTAAAGATATCATTAAATTTTCTGTAGGAAATCCGGCAATTCCTTTTATTGTTTTTAAGCCTACCGCATTCGGAAGAATTGACTTGTATGAAGCTGTCGGGAAAAATGCAGAACTGACTTCAAGCCAAAAAGAAGAATGGGCGAGAGTGGTAAAAAGATTTGACGAGGTATGCAAACTTTGTCATGAGCATGATAAAAAAGTGATGGTTGACGCTGAAGAAACCTGGATGCAGGATGCGGCAGACCAGCTTTGTGAAGAGATGATGGAAAAATATAATCAGGAAAAACCGATTGTCTGGAACACCATTCAAATGTACAGAACCGGCCGTCTTGAGTATATGGAACAGAATCTTCAGAGAGCCAAAGAAAAGAATTATTTTATTGGTTATAAGATCGTTCGTGGCGCTTACATGGAAAAAGAAAGAGCGAGAGCTGCAGAAAAAGGATATGCAGATCCTATTCAACCAACCAAAGATGCATCCGATAAAAATTACAATGCCGGAATCGATTTTGTGATGAATCATTTAGATAAAGTTTCTGCATTTTTCGGAACTCACAATGAGATTTCATCTGAATTGGTGATGGATAAAATGAAAGCTAAAGGACTGGAAAATAACAATCCTCACATCTATTTTGGGCAACTTTATGGGATGAGTGATAACATTACATTCTATTTGTCTGATAAAGGCTATAATGTAGCAAAATATCTTCCTTATGGACCTGTAAAAGACGTAGTTCCTTATCTTACCAGAAGAGCCAGAGAAAACACTTCTGTTGCCGGACAAACAGGAAGAGAGTTGGGTTTAATTAAAAAAGAATTAGACAGAAGAAGAAAATAATTTCTCTTTAGAATAATATAAAAGCTCGGTCATTTTGATCGAGCTTTTTCGTTTTTAAAATTTAGATCAGTGTATAATATTCTTAAAATTGAGTTTAGATTATTATGATTTTTTTAAATTTTAAAGAAAGATAGCCCTAAAAAAGTTGAAATAAATTCTATTAAAAGTATGAATTCACTGGTGGAAGTTATAAATATTTTCAAAGATTTGGATGAGTAAATCGTATCAAATCTATGGAACAAAAAATGCATTTTCAGAGTTGAAAATTTCTAAAATAAAGTTTTTTTTTTTGGTTTAAAAACTAAAAATAGACCTTAAATTATTGTTTTTTTTCACAGATTTTTCAAGAAAAATAGTCCTAAAAAAGCTCAAATTTCCTCTATTTTAATTCTGAATTTGGTAGAGAAAATCACGAAGCTTTTGAAAGTTTTAGATGAAAAAATTGCATTAAATCGGCGGAATAAAAATGTATTTTCAGAGTTGAAAATTACTAAAATAACAGTTACTTTTTGTGTTTGGAAAACTAAAAATGAAGCTTAAATTATTGTGTTTTTTTACAAATTTTTCAAGAAAATAGCATTGGAAAAGTTCAAATAAACTCTATTAAAATTGTGTACTTAGTATGAAAATTTACGGAAATTTTCAAAGATTTGGATGGGTAAATCGCATCAAATCTATGGAACAAAAATGTATTTTCAGAGTTGAAAATTACTAAAATAACAATTACTTTTTTGAGTTTAAAAACTAAAATAGAGCTTAAATTACTATAATTTTTTTTTCGAATTTTCCTGAAAAAGCTCAAATTATCTCTATTCAAATTATGAATTTAACAGGAAAAATTGTGGTTATTTTGAAAGTTTTAGATGAATAAATTGCCTCAAATAAAAGGAATAAAAGTGCGTTTTCAGGACTGAGAATTTCCAAAATAACAGTTGTTTTTTTGTGTTTGAAAACTGAAAATTGAACTTAAATAATTGTGATTTTTCTCAAAATTTTTAGATAGATAATCCTGAAAAAAGTTCAAATTACCTCTATTGAAATTATAAATTTAGCAAGAATAATTACGTGAATTTTGAAATTTTTAGATGAGCAAATTGCATTAAATCGAAGGAACAAAAATGCATTTTCAGAGTTGAAAATTACTAAAATAACAGTTACTTTTTGTGTTTGGAAAACTAAAAATGAAGCTTAAATTATTGTGTTTTTTTACAAATTTTTCAAGAAAATAGTCTTGGAAAAGTTCAAATAAACTTTACTGAAAATATTAAATTACTGTGAAAAAATTACGGAATTTTTAAAAGTTTTAGATGTACAAATTGTATTAAATCGAAGGAATAAAAATGTGTTTTCAAGGCTGAGAATTTCCAAAATAACAGTTGCTTTTTTGAGTTTAAAAACTAAGATAGAGCTTAAATTACTATAATTTTTTTTTCGAATTTTTCAGATAAATAATCCTGAAAAAGCTCAAATTATCTCTATTCAAATTATGAATTTAGCAGAGATAATTACGGAGATTTTTAAAATTTTAGATATACAAATTGCATTAAATCGAAGGAACAAAAGTGTATTTTCAGGGCTGAGAATTTCCAAAATAACAGTTACTTTTTTATATCTGAAAAACTAAAAACGAGCTTAAATTATTACGATATTTCCTCGAATTTTTAAGATAAATATTCATCAAAAAGCTCAAACTTCCACTATTAAAATTATGTGTTTACCGATTGAAAAGATAGGAATTTTGAAATTTTTAGATGATCAAATTGTATTAAATCGACGGAACAAAAGTGTGTTTTTAAGGTCGAGAATTGCTAAAATAAAAGTTGTTTTTTTGTCTTTGAAAACTAAAAATTGAGTTTAAATTATTGTGATTTTTTCTCGAATTTTTTAGATAAATAATTCTGAAAAGTTCAAATTATCTCTATTAAAATTATGAATTTAGCTGGAGAAATTATGGGAATTTAAAAAAAATCAGGAAAAATATATTGTATTAAATTTACCGTAATGGATATATATTTTAAAAGTTAAAAGTAAAGAAACTACAAAAATTGTTAAACTTATTTTGTTACAATTTCATCTTTAAAGATTTTTTTTTAAATCAAGATTTTATGGCTCAAAACTTTCAAATTTTCCATTTTCATAAAATAAAATGATACGTTTTATCTTATTCGATTGATTTTCAACAACTTGACTAATGATTTCTTCGTTTAATTTTTCTAATCGCTGAGAATCGAATATTTTTTCGTTTGCTTTATTTTGATGCGTTTTAACCGATTCTGAAGGGCTCTCAATTATGACTGGTTCTTCAGGTTCTTTACTGCCAAAATCTTTATCGTTATTCATCATCGTAAATAAATCGGGTAGGGAAGTTGGTTTTTGTTTTTCTTGCGTTACTGGTTCTTCCGTATTGGGAAGTTCAGACTTCAGCATTTCACCATCACCAGTCACCAACCAGTCCCATAAGATTTCTGGAAAGCGAGATTTTATTTTGATAATAAATTCTAGAGACGGCTTATTTCTTCCTGAAGTTACATGAGAAATAGACGAACGTTGTACATCTATTTCATCTGCAAATTCCGATGGAGTAAAACCTGAATATTCTATAACTTTTGAAATTCTTTCATTTAAACTCATAAAATAACTTTAAAATAACGTTTACAAATGTAAAAAATAAATTTACAAAACGCAAATACAGATGTAAATAACTATAAATTGATAATTATACAAAAGTAAATTGATATAAGTTACTGTAGTACAGTGTTTTTACACAAATGTAAAATTTATTCCCATAAATTATTAAACAACGTTTCCACAATCTTTTGCTGATAAGATTCCACTTAAACTAATTGAAGAAGCAAGATTGTTAATGTAAATTTGAATAATAATTGAAGATAAACGACATAGTTAAATTCTTTTTTTTGAGATTAATAAGTACCGTTAATCCCTTTAAAAACTCTATTGAGTTAAGTAGTATTAAAAGCAGGTTTTAACATTATTCTTACCGATAAATTTTAATGCACCGTTGTCATTTACAATTGATAAACACTTTTAATAATAAATGAATAATTATTTTAGAGTTTTTCCTAAAAATCTTAATTAAAAGTCTTTTTCTATACTTATTAAGGTGATTTAGAACTGAAGTTATTCACAATTAACATTTGTATATTGATTAAATAATGATTTTATCAACAAATATTTTGTTTAATTTATTTAAGCACATTTTTATGAAAACATGTGTAAATTCACTTAAAGCACATTTCGTTTTTCGCTTTATTTAAACATCGTAATTATTTGAATATTAGTTAATTGATGTTATTAAATTAAAATATTGTTAATTAACAATTTTACTAACAGACAAAATGGCAGTTTATACTGTTTGTCTTTTTTACAAATGTGAATTTTATTTTTAAAACCAAAATGGTTAATTTTGAAAAATGTAAATTATTATTAATGAACTTTGAACATTTCTACACTGCAAATTCTGATTTTCCTAATCGCTATATTTCTCCTGAAAAATTATTTTCTTACTTACAGACGAATCTCAAAGATTATATTCAAGAGATCGGAAGGTCTTATTTAGATAAACCCATTTATAAGTTAAGTATAGGAACTGGTAAGATCAATATTTTAGCTTGGTCACAAATGCACGGAAATGAATCTAATGCAACGCATGCGATGTTGGATCTATTAAAGAGTTTAGATAAAGCACCCGAATTAAAAGAAGATCTTTTCAGTAAGATAAGTTTAGACTTTATCTTTATGCTAAATCCAGATGGTTCTGAAAAATGGACGAGGCTTAATGCATCGGAAATAGATCTTAATAGAGACTTCCATAATGAAGCAAGTAAGGAGATCAAATTTCTGAAAAATCTGGCCACTTCAAAGAAATACGATTATGCTCTGAATCTTCACGAGCAACGTACGATTTTTACCACCGATGGAATTCATCCGGCAACATTATCATTTTTGGCTCCATCAGAAAATGTAGAGCGAACTGTTACCGATAATCGGAAAAAATGCATGGCAGTAATTGCGGATGTTTACAACCACTTGAAAGAATTAATTCCTAATCAAATTGGAAGATATTCTGATGAGTTTTATCCCACTTCTACGGGAGATAATTTTATAAAAGCAGGAATGCCGACCATCCTTTTTGAAGGTGGACATTTTGTAGATGATTATTCCAGAAAAGAAACCAGAAAATATTATACGATTGCTTTGTATTATGCTCTAAAATCAATAAGTGAACTTGACTCAAATATTACAGGTTGGGAAGCTTATCAAGAGATTCCCGAGAATCAGGAAACGCATTATGATGTTGTGTACAGAAACGTAAAATTAAATACGGATCATGAATGCATTTTAGACATTGCGGTTCAGTACAGAGAAGTTTATGAAGAAGGTAAAGATGAAATTTCATTTATCCCTTTTGTGATAGAGGCGGGAGATGTGAAGAAAAGAAAGGGCTGGTTGGAAATTGACTGTACCGGAAAAAAATATGTTTCTGATGCGAAATATCCCAAACTTGATGCAGAAGTAAATTTCAAAATAGAAGACTAAAAAACGCGGAACAATTTGTTCCGCGTTTTTGTTTTTATATTCTTTCATGCTGATCAAAATCAAAGCATACTAAAACAGTATTTTTAAATCTGATTAGTTGACCACTTTAATTCCGTTGGCTACGAATCTTATTTCCTCTTTAGGCTGAGTAATTGCATCAATTTCTGCCTGAGGTTTTTTAGCATCTTCTGCATAGTGTTTCTGCTCGTCAATAGAAGTTACTTTTCTTTCTGCAGTTCCATCTAGTACAACTGTTTTTCCTTTCAAAGCTGTCGGAACGAAAAATGCATAATCTTTCATCTTTACGAAAAACTGAGAATTATCTTCAGTTTGAATAGTTAACCAACATCCTTTTTTCTCGCAAACGTCAGTTACTTTTCCTTTTACCGCTACGTTCTCAACTTTTTTATTTTCTTTCTTAAGCTTTTTGCCTAATTTTTCAACAGAGATAGCTTTAGATTCTACAGAAGAAGCTACCGCAGAACCATAAGTATCTCCTACGATTGCATTACCTTCCGGCGGACCCATTTTTTTCTTTTCCTGAGCAAAAGCTAAAGTCGATACGCTTACTGCTGCTAAAACTAATATTGCTTTAAATTTCATTATTAATATTTTTTCCAAAATTAACAATAATATTTGAATTTAGAATGATTATAAACTTGATAAATAACAGGTCATTTAGAAATCGAAAACAAAAATGAAAAACAATTGCATATTTATCTATATTTGAACGGAATATTTGAATATGCAGAAAAAACTAAAACTATGGGACGCCATTATGTTGGTAATGGGTTCGATGATCGGAAGTGGAATTTTTATCGTAAGCGCCGATATGATGCGGAATCTGGGTTCCGGATACTGGATGATCGTTGTTTGGGTAATCACCGGAATTATGACCGTTGCTGCAGCGATTAGCTATGGTGAGCTGTCATCGCTTTTCCCAAAAGCTGGCGGACAATACACGTATCTTACAGAGATTTTCGGTAAAAAAATGGGTTTCCTCTACGGATGGGGATTGTTTACCGTGATTCAGACCGGAACAATTGCCGCTGTTGCAATGGCATTCGGAAAGTTTACCGCATATCTTGTCCCGGAGTTAAATAATGCAGCACCCATTTTCCAGAGCGGAACATTTCAGATCACCTGGATTCAGATCTTGGCAATCGCAGTGATTATTTTATTGACCTACATCAATACAAGAGGAGTAGAAAGTGGCAAACTACTTCAAAATGTTTTTACAGGATCGAAGATCATTGCGCTCCTTGGATTAATTGCTTTAGGATTCATATTAGTAGACGTTTCTCACCTGGCTGAAAATTTCAGCTTTGGAACAGATTCTTTCAATAACTTAAAACAGGACGATAAAGGCATCTTTTTACAATCGGGTTGGGAATCTATCTCCGGAATGACTTTGATGGGCGGAATCGCTGCCGCAATGGTTGGTTCGGTGTTTAGTTCGGTTGCTTGGGAGAGCGTAACTTTTGTTTCAGGAGAAATTGAAAATCCTAAGAAGAATGTTGTGAAAGCAATGATCTTGGGGACTTCAGCAGTAATGTTGTTATACATCGCCGTAAATTTTGTTTACATTAATGCTTTAGACAGAGATTCTATTGCGTTTGCTGCCAATGACAGAGTGGCGGTTGCTGCTTCACAGAATATTTTTGGAAGCGCAGGAACAGTAATTATCGCTGTTTTGGTGATGATCTCTACATTCGGATGTAACAACGGATTAATTTTAGCCGGAGCAAGAGTTTTTCAGACGATGGCAAAAGATGGATTGTTCTTTAAATCTGCAGTTGACAACAACAAAAATCAGGTTCCCGGAAATGCACTTTGGATGCAGGGAATTTGGGCGTCATTACTTTGCTTGAGCGGACAATACGGAAACCTTTTAGACATGATTTCATTTGTCATTGTATTGTTTTACATGATCACTGTTTTCGGAGTAATTTACTTGAGAATTAAACAGCCTAATCTCGAAAGACCTTACAAAACTTGGCTATATCCAATTACTCCGATAATTTACCTTTTAATCGGAACCGCTTTTTGCGTATTGCTTTTAATTTATAAACAACAATACACTTGGCCGGGATTTTTAATTGTTCTTCTCGGGTTACCTGTTTATTATCTTATCAATAGAAATAAAAAAACAGATCAATAATTTTTTTAGGAGCTAATTCCCGCTTTCACTACTCGCTTTTTTATTTCTTTTTTGGCGGCGGCAAAGCCGCCGCCAAAAAAGAAATAAAAAGAGCTCAAATATGTCGTTCAATCGGGGCTATAAAATTCGGCACTATTAAAAAAGTATCCCATTCATCAACTGATCAAATTTAAGATCAACCCTGTCAAGGTTTCAAACCTTGACAGGGTTTTTTTTTAACAGTCCAAATAAGAAGTAACTGAAAAGTATTTATTTTATTATCGGCGTATTTTTTCACACAAAATTTAATTCCTATTCTTTAAAAATAATTAAAGAAAATCACCAAGCTGATTTTACAGTTTTTTGTCAAGCTTAGCGAAGCAAATTTATTTGCCTTTGCTTCTTAAATATAAAATTTCAATATAAATCTTTGCGTTAAAAAGTTTTTGTCTGTTATATAAAAATTCACAAATATTTTTATTCCAAATCTCGCTTAATACATCAATGAATTTTCATGTGAAAGTTCGTAGATTTTCAAAACGGACAAAAAACCTTCTTTTAATAATAATTTTAATATTCAATAACTCATTATTTATCAAAAATGATTAAATTGGTATTTCGTTTTAATTAACACCAAAGAGAAATAACGAAATATCACTTATGGACACACCAAATTACAGAATGCCTTTTGTGCCTTCTACACTCATGTCTGAAGGGGGAAGTATCGATACCTGCGATATGGGGGAAAGCATCGCTCATAACATCATGCTTCTAATCACGACAAAAAAAGGCGAAAACAGATATGATGACAACTACGGAAACGATGTTTGGAATCTGGAATTCGATAATGGCGTAACATCAGCAGTTTGGGAAAGTGTATTTGTAAAAAGTCTTAAAAGACAGATCTTACAATACGAGCCGCGAATTGTACAGCCACAAGTTGATGCTCATGTAAAACTTGTAGAGCATAACTATGATACCAAAGAACATACGGAAATCAAGAAAAAAGTAAAAATAGGAATCAATGCAAAAATGGAAGCTACAGGCGAGCGTTTCAGTTTTTCTACCGAACTTTTTCTAAGCCCGATGTCCATCGACTAAATATTTATTTGTAATAAAATTTTATGAATTTAGATCAGAATATTTATTCCAAAGAATCCGTAAAAGCGAGAATGCTTCAGAATGCTACAAAAGTTTGGGGACTGAAAAGTCCACAGTCATTAGATCCTTTTGTAAAATTACTGATTGATGCATTCAGCACCGAAGTTTTTAAAGCGAATAATGAAATTCAAACCGTTAATGCAAGAATTTTAGAAAAACTTGCCAAGCTATTAACACCGTCAATTTATACCCACCCGATTCCGGCTCATGCTTTGGCTTATACTTCACCCGATGAGTCCTCTGAAATTTTGCTGGAGCACACTGAGTTTTTTTTCAAAAAACACATGAACTCCACGGTAAAATCAGAATCAGATAAACAGCTGAATATTCCTTTTACACCCATTGGAAGCGTAAGAACAAATAAAGCACAGACTGCCATTATGTTTGTCGGGAATACATGCTACAGTTTAGATGAAAGATTGAATAAAATTCCAATCTCAAGATTTCAGGGAAGGCCGGAAGATTACAGAAAAGTAACCATCGGAATCGACGTTTCGAAGTTTACCAACGAAAAGTTTCCGAAAACGTTAAGCCTTTATTGCTCAAATCCTGCCTTTGAACATCTTGATTTTGTGTATAAGCTTTTACCTTACAGCACGGTCTCAAGCAACGGAAATCCTATGTTCATTAAGGAAGGAATATCTTATGTGAAAAATAATGAAAGGGAAGGATATGAACAGATATTTCATGAGCAATCAATAAAAACAAAAATTATTGAGGATATCAAAAGCATTTACAGTCATAAGTTTGTTGAGGTTACAGGTCTTTCAAGAGATCTTTTCACAAAAGAACTTCCGCAGGATTTAGATTTTTTAAAAGGAAGAGAAGAAATTGAGAAATACCTGAACGGAAAAGAATATTTATGGTTAACTTTTGAATTTCCTCCGCAGTTTTCCGCAGAAATCTTAGACAACTTTACTTTTGTTTTAAATGCTTTTCCGGTGTACAACCGTGGCTGGAAAAAGACAGAATACAGTTTAGATATCATGGGAAATAATATTCCGTTGATTACCGAAGAAGCTGAATATTTCCTATATGTAGATGAAGTTCAGGATGGAGAGGGAAGAAAATATACCGAAATCCCTTTCACACCTTCAGATAATCTTAAAAAAGGTTTGTACACTGTAAGAAAAGGCGGAATGGAACGTTTCAACAACAGAAATGCAGTAGATATGATTTCTAATGTTCTTGAACTGACAAGAGACGAAATTGCAGCATTTTCATTATTAAACCGTGATAATGTAAAAGGAATGTTGGGAGAAATGTCTGATAAAATGAAATCGATGGTGCAAAAAGTAAACAACGCCAAAAGAAACATCAGACAGGAACTCAATTACGTGATTATGGAACCTGTTGAAAAAACAGATCATACTTACGCAGCATTTTGGATTACGCATTGCACTTTTGCCAATCACATGCGTCCCGGAACTGAGCTTTCAAATCAGTTGAAGTCACAGTCTATGATTTTGCTGACAGAAACAATTGGCGGAGCAGAAGAACAGAAAGGTTCAGACAGTATTCAGGCTTATAAATATGCTTTAACGACTAGAGATAAAATCATTTCTCTGGAAGATGTTAAAAACTATTGCCGAATGGTTTTGAAAGATGAACTGAAAGATGTTCGTGTAAAACGAGGAACCATGATCAGCAACAAACCAAAAGAAGGTTTTGTAAGAACCGTTGAGGTGGAAATTGTACCCAACAATTATTCATTCTACGGAAGAATGTATTGGGAAAATATGGCAAACATTTTGCGGAACCAAATCGTAGCAAAAGCAATCGACGGAATAGAGTATCTCGTGAAAATAAGCAACGAAGACACCGATTTTTTTGAAAATTAATTTTAACATCCAAATATAAAATATGAAAAAAATAATGATGGTTGCACTCGCTTTGTCGCTGAGCGCAGCAAGTGTAAGCTGTAAAAAAGGAATGGATAAAATAGGAAATGCCGTTCTGAAAGCCGGAGAAAATGAATCTCAGGCGATTATAGATTTTAATAATGACTTTTTAGATTCTTACAAAACTTCTTCCAGACATATTGAAAATATCGTAAAATATGCAGAAGCTGCCGTTAAAAAATCTAAAGGCGAAACAGTTTACAGCATGCCGGTTGTAATTGGCTCTATGGATTATTCGCTCAGCAAAATAAAAGATGTTCCGTCTGGTTTTGAAAATGATAAAAAGGTAATTGAGACAGATTTTAACACCTACAAAACAAAAAGAGAAAGCATAGAAAAAAAATACGAAGAACTAAAATCATATATTACTTCCGAAGATTATAAAGATGATAAAGGTGTGAAAGCTGAAGCTTTGCAAAAAGATATTACTGCAGAAGCACAGGCATTTTTTACGGCGGGAGAAAATATTTTAACAAAAATAAAACCCGCAACCGATGCAGCAGAAGAAGTGATTCTTAAAGATCATCCGATGAAAGAGTTTATAGTTTCTTCTAAAGGTTTGATGAGTTCTATGGATTCTGTGATGGATGTTTTAGATAAGCAATATACAGGAAGTTTTAATGAAGCTGAAGCACAGAAAAAGTATGATGAGTTTGAAAAAGTGGTTGCAGATAACAGCAAAAAAGTTTTTAATGTAAAAGAACAGCAGTACGCTTACAAAAAAACTCAGTTTGAAAGTGTAAACCAAAAAGCCTCTGACTTTTTAGATAAATTCAGAAAACTAATCAGAGATTCAAAATCTACAGGAAAAATTCCGGATAGCAATATTCAGGAAATGGATTCTGCTTACGAATCTGTCTTAAATTCTTACAACTCGTTTGTGAAATAAATTAAAATATCATCTAAATAAAAAGTACCGATGGAAAATTTCATCGGTACTTTTTTATACAGAAAACACGGGAAATTTTTAGAGGTAATTATTACCCATTGTGCATTTTGACTTGTTTTCGTCACTTCGAGTAGAATTTTGAAAAAAATTGTATCGAGAAGCTCTTAATGTCGAGAACAAATTCTATTCTCGATACATTTTTTCTCCACTTCGTTATGAAAAAACACTCGAATTAACGAAAATCTAAAAAGAAAATTAAAATATATAGGCATAATTATTAATAACAAGTCTATAGATTTAAAATTAAAATGGATAAAATATCTCTAATTTCACAGATGAGAAACTAACATTTTTTAACACGATAAATTCCATAAAATTCCGTAATTTTGCACATCGTGATTTTCAGGTAAGGTCACCCCAAATTATGAGTAAATCAACTGAATATATAGAAGTTTACGGAGCTCGTGAACACAATCTTAAAAATATTAATGTAAAAATTCCGCGCAACGAATTGGTTGTAATTACAGGTCTTTCGGGAAGCGGAAAATCTTCATTGGCTTTTGATACGATTTTTGCGGAAGGTCAGCGTCGTTACATCGAAACTTTTTCTGCTTATGCGAGACAGTTTTTGGGTGGATTGGAACGTCCGGATGTTGATAAAATCGAAGGTCTTTCGCCCGTAATTGCTATTGAACAAAAGACAACTAATAAAAACCCTCGTTCAACTGTAGGAACCGTTACGGAACTTTACGATTACCTTCGTCTTTTGTTTGCGAGAGTTTCAGATGCCTATTCTCAAACGACTGGAAAGAAGTTAGTAAGCTATACCGAAGATCAGATTCTTGATACGATTAAAGAGAATTATAAAGGCGAAAAAATAATGTTGATGGCACCGGTTGTGCGTTCCAGAAAAGGACATTATCACGAACTTTTTGTTCAAATGGCTAAAAAAGGATATGGACAGGCAAGAATTGATGGTGAATTGCAGGACATTGAATATGATTTAAAACTTGACCGTTACAAAACCCACGACATCGATATCGTCATCGACCGTTGGATTATTGGAGAAAGCGCATCCGAAGCGAGAATGGAAAAATCGTTGCGTACCGCAATGGAAATGGGGGAAGGTTTAATCGGGATCCAAAAACTGGGAAGTACAGAAATTGAATATTTCTCAAAAAATTTAATGGATGCTGAAACTGGTCATTCATTGGCTTTACCGGAACCAAACACTTTTTCTTTCAACTCACCGAAAGGAAGTTGCCCAAGTTGTAAAGGTTTAGGAACAATTAAAAAAATCAACACCGATTATTTCGTTGAAAATCCTAAATTATCAATCAATCAGGGTGCTTTGTTGCCTTTGGAAGATATTAAGTCTAATAAATATGTGCTTTCTCAAATCAAAAATATTCTTGAGATTTTTGGTTTAGGATTGGCAACGTCTTTTAAAGATATTCCGGAAGAAGCATTGGACTATATATACAATGGTTGTCATAAGGAATTTAATAAAGACTTAAAATACGCAGGAATTTCCAAAAAAATCAAAATCAGTTTTGATGGTTTGATTCCTTTTATGGAAGAATTGATTGAGGAAAGAGAATCTTACGAAGCAATTTTGCTGGAAAGACATTTCACTACTGAAGAAACCTGCCCGGAATGTAAAGGAGCGCGTCTTCAACCTTCAAGTTTGAGTTTTAAAATTGATGGAAAAAATATTGCTGAAATCAACGGTTTAAGTTTATCGGACTTAAAAGATTGGTTAGCTGATGTAAAAGATAAATTTTCAGAAAAAAACTCGATCATTGCTCACGAAATTTTAAAGGAAATCGAAACCAGACTTCAGTTTTTACTGGATGTAGGTTTAGATTATTTAAGTTTGAGCAGAAGTTCAAAAACCCTTTCTGGTGGAGAATCTCAGAGAATCCGTTTGGCAACACAAATTGGTTCGCAATTGGTCAACGTTCTTTACATTTTGGATGAACCAAGTATCGGATTGCACCAAAGAGACAACGAAAGACTGATTAATTCATTAAAAAATCTTCGTGACATCGGAAACTCTGTTTTGGTTGTAGAGCACGATAAAGATATGATCATGGAAGCCGATGAGGTTTTAGATATTGGTCCGAGAGCCGGAAAATTTGGTGGAGAAATTCTTTGGCAGGGAAAACCGAAAGATTTGCTGAATGCCGATACGATTACCGCAGATTATATTACAGGAAAAAGAAAAATTGCCATTCCGGAAGTGAGAAGAGAAGGAAACGGTAAAAATATTATACTAAAAGGAGCAACAGGAAATAACCTTAAAAATGTAACGCTTGATATTCCGTTAGGAAAATTGGTTGTGGTTACGGGAATTTCAGGAAGTGGAAAATCTTCTTTGATTAACGGAACTTTATATCCGATTCTAAACAAACATTTCTACAGAGCAGTTCAGGAACCTTTACCTTACAAAAAAGTGGAAGGTCTTGATAATATCGATAAAATTGTAGATGTAGACCAGACTCCGATTGGAAGAACACCACGTTCAAATCCTGCAACCTATACAGGAATGTTTACCGACATCAGAAATTTATTTTCAGAATTGCCTGAATCTAAAATCCGTGGATATAAACCTGGAAGATTTTCTTTTAATGTAAAAGGTGGAAGATGCGAAACTTGCCAAGGTGGCGGTTTGAAGGTAATCGAAATGAACTTTTTACCGGATGTTTATGTGCATTGCGAAACCTGCAACGGAAAACGTTTCAACAGAGAAACTTTGGAAGTTCGTTACAAAGGAAAATCGATTTCCGATGTGTTGGATATGACGATTGATGAAGCAGTAGATTTCTTCCAGCCGATTCCTAAAATTTTTGCAAGAGTAAAAACTCTGCAGGATGTTGGTTTGGGTTACATTACAATGGGGCAACAATCGACCACACTTTCCGGAGGCGAAGCACAACGTATCAAACTGGCAACAGAATTAGCAAAAAGACAGACCGGAAATACATTATACATTCTCGATGAACCAACAACCGGGCTTCATTTTGAAGACGTGAAGATTCTAATGGATGCGATTAATAAATTGGTAGAACTAGGAAATTCATTTATTATTATTGAACATAATATGGATGTCATCAAATTAGCCGATCATATTATTGACGTTGGACCAGAAGGCGGAAAATACGGCGGTGAGATTATTGCCAAAGGAACTCCTGAGGAAATTATTAAGTCTAAGAAATCTTTGACAGGGAAGTATTTGAAGAAGGAGATGTAAATTGGTCTCATAGTTGCCTTATATAAAGAAAATCTTATGAAATCAATTAAAATTTATTTAGCCCTGTTGGCTTTTTCCTTGACTATTGTGTCTTGTGAAGTAAGATCAACAACGCATGTTAAAACTTCAAAATCAAAACCTATTCCTCCGGGACAGGCTAAAAAGATTTATGGGACAAAATCTGCAAAACCTTTTGCTCCCGGACAAAATAAGTAAAATAATTAATATTAAAATTATATAAAGCTACAACTTTTGTTTGTAGCTTTTTTCTTTTAAAATTAGTTGGAAATTATCTATAATTTAAAACTAATTTATTCTCCAATGTTAACTTTTTAAATATTTTTAAATAATAATGCTTTGATTATCAGTTTTTTGTATTTTAATGTTAACTCAATGTTAACTCAATGTGAAATTTGTATGAATATTTTTTTATATCTTTGATTTAGAATTCAAAACTAGTTTAATATATAATTTAAAATCAGATGATTATGAAAAATAAAATTCAAATATTTGTTGCTTCTCTTTTCGCATTAGGATTAACAGCAATCGCAGGTAACGTAAAAGCTCAGACAAGTTCAAACAATACGATTGAAGAGATTCAATTAAATAAAAATGATGCATTCAGCGAAATCAGAAATCTCTTAATGGCTAATTTTGATTTTACCAATCAGGATTATAAACAAGGAATTGTAAATTCTGAAGTGAAATTTGATATTGCAGAAAATGGTAAAATTGTAAATGTACGTTCAAAAGGAGACTGCAAAAATGTAAGTAAAGAAATAGAAAATGTATTGTCTCATCTTCAGTATAAAATAAATGCCAACAGACTGAATGAAAATATGCTGGCTTCTTCTTTTGTAATGCCTGTAAGAGTAGACATCAACAATAGATAAAATAATACATAAAATTGTATATAATTTTCCTTAAACTGCTTGAAAAAGCAGTTTTTTTATTTCCGGTAATTGTATACATTTGATTTTAAATATTATCTGCCGTGAATCCTATTCTTGATGTAGTTATCCGCTCACTTTGCGTTTACCTTTTTATGGTAATCGCCATCCGTTTGTTTGGGAAAAATCAGCTTTCACAACTCAACGCAGGAGATGTTGTTTTGTTGTTGTTGATTTCAAATGCAGTACAGAATGCAATGGTTGGTGAAAACATTTCTTTAGAAGGTGGAATTGTAGCGGCGCTTGTTTTATTTGCTGCTAATTTTACTTTAAAAAGATTGATGTTTTCCAATCGTAGCTTTGCGAGTTTTATGGAAGCCGATCCTGTAATTTTAGTAAAAGACGGAAGGGTGGATCAGGTTGCTTTAAGAAAAGTGAAAATTACTTTTGATGAACTGAATGAAGCAATCAGAGAGCATGGAGTAGAAACAATGGAAAATGTAAAGCTTGCTATTTTGGAGGTAGACGGAAACATCAGTGTGATTTCTGAAGATAAAGAGGATCAACAGACTCACTATTCGAGAATTAAAAGAAAAAATAAAAGAAAATATCATTAAAAAATGAACTACGAGATAAGAGAAATGCTTCCGCATGACGAAACCAGAGTTTTAGAAATTTTCAAACAGGGAATTGACAGCGGAATTGCCACATTCGACACCGAATTGCCAAGTTCAGAAGCCTGGAATTCCAGCTTTTTAAATGACTGCAGATGGGTTTTGGAAAATGAAAACAGCGAAGTGATTGGTTGGTGCGCTTTAAAACCTGTAAGTAAAAGAGATTGTTTTAAAGGAGTTGCCGAAGTAAGTATTTATTTTGATAATAATTACCTTGGGAAAGGTTTGGGTTCGGTTCTTTTAAAAAAACTGATTCTCGATAGTGAAAACCACGGATTCTGGACTTTACAATCAAATATTTTTCCTGAAAATGAAGCGTCTATAAAATTTCATCAGAAAAACGGTTTCAGAATCGTTGGTAAAAGAGATAAAGTTGGTCAACTTCATGGTGAATGGAAAGACCTCGTTATGCTGGAAAAAAGGAGCCCGAATATTTTTTAAATAGTAAATAGCAGTCTTTTGGCATTTTGATTGTACCATTCATTTCATCAATTTAAATTTTAAAATTATGAAACTCCTGAAAAATACAATCGCTATCATTATTACAGCAGGATTTATATCTTCCTGTATTCCACATCCGAGCCGAAGACCAATGCCTCCCGGTCATGATAAGAAAGTTGAAAAATTAAAAGAGCATCATCCAAGAAATAGAAATAGATAATTGATTTTATACTATGATTATTCTGAAATAATAATAAAATTTCTTAAAAATTGTGAAAAATACAGTGGTAAACAATTATTGGCACTAGTATTGTAATTTTGATTTTTAATTTGAAATTGGTTAATATGAAAATCTTATCTAAAGTAATTGGGCTATTCTTGATTGTTTTCTCAATCATGCTTTCTCAGGCTGCACCTCTTCAAAGAGGGCATGGTCATGGATCACATAAAAAGCATCATTATCACGGTCATCACAAGCCAAAGTATAAAAAAGTAGTTTATTATAAAGCTCCAAGACATTATAAGAAGCATTATTACAAACCGGCAAGACCGTATCATTATTCTCATAAAAAATACAGACATCCGCGAGTTTATCATAGCAGACCGGTAATTGTCGTTAATTTATAAAAAAAAGGCTGTTTCAATTTTTGAGACAGCCTTTTTATTTATCCTTTAAGTTGAGGTTTACTAAAGATTTTTCTTCTTAGGATTTAAAGAAGTATTGAAAATCATCACATCCTGCCCAAATTTAGTTTCGATTCTTTCGGAGATGTTTAATAATTCACTTTCCATAAATTCTGTTCTTTTTTCTTCGTTATCAAAGATTAAAAGAAGGTTATAATTTTTTCCTTCATCAATAAAATCACTGTGAACTTCAGATAAGATGTATTTATCAACATCCATAAGGTTTTCCGTCATTAAAACTAAAGTTTCATCCACATAGTTTTCCCACTCATCTATGCTGCTGTTTATGCAATGAAAAGTTATACTTAATACACTCATATTTTAATTTTTTTTAAGATATTTTGCTTGATTTCTCAGGCAAAAATCGGTAAAAATTTTGTAACTTAGCACGTTATTAATTATTCAAAATAAATAGTTTTCAGACCGATTTTTAAAAGTCTGATTATCATTACAATAAAACTTATATATGCAAAAAGAAGGAGAAAGATTAATTCCTATCAACATTGTTGATGAAATGAAATCATCTTACATTGATTATTCGATGTCGGTTATTGTTTCGAGAGCATTACCGGACGTAAGAGATGGTCTTAAGCCAGTACACCGAAGAGTGCTTTATGGTATGTATGGTTTAGGGGTTTTCTCAAACAGAAAATACTTAAAGTCAGCGAGAATTGTTGGGGATGTTTTAGGTAAATATCACCCACATGGAGATTCTTCAGTTTATGACGCAATGGTAAGAATGGCTCAGCCTTGGAGTTTACGTTATCCACAGGTTGACGGTCAGGGTAACTTCGGTTCGATGGATGGTGATCCACCTGCAGCAATGCGTTATACTGAGGCAAGACTTAAAAAAGTTTCGGACGAAATTTTATCAGATCTTGATAAAGAAACAGTTGACTTTCAAAATAACTTTGATGACAGCTTAACAGAGCCTACTGTAATGCCTACAAAAATTCCAAATCTTTTGGTGAACGGTACTTCTGGTATCGCGGTAGGAATGGCAACGAATATGGCGCCTCACAATCTCTCTGAAGCTGTAGATGCAATTACTGCATATATTGATAATAAAGAAATTAGCATCGATGAACTTATGCAGCACATTGTTGCTCCGGATTTTCCTACAGGTGGAATTATCTACGGATATGATGGTGTAAGAGATGCTTTCCATACAGGAAGAGGAAGAGTGGTTCTTAGAGCAAAAGTAAGCTTCGAGGAAGTACACAACAGAAATGCAATTATCGTAACCGAAATACCTTATCAGGTAAACAAAGCTGAAATGATTGCCAGAACAGCTGAGTTGGTAAAAGATGAGAAAATTCCTGGAATCTACGAAATCAGAGATGAATCAGACAGAAACGGGATGCGTATCGTTTATGAATTGAAAAATGATGCAATTCCTAATGTTGTTCTGAACTTATTATATAAATATACTTCGCTACAAACTTCTTTCAGTGTAAACAATATCGCTTTGGTACACGGAAGACCGGAGCAGCTGAATTTGAAAGATATTATTCACCATTTTGTTGAGCACAGACATGTGGTGATTGTAAGAAGAACTGAATACGAACTTAGAAAAGCTAAAGAAAGAGCCCACATCCTTGAAGGTTTCATGAAAGTGATTGGTTCTCAGGATTCTTTAGATAAAGCAATTTCAATTATTCGTCACAGTGCCAATCCACAAGGTGCAAAAGAAGGATTAATTGAAGCATTTGAATTATCAGAAATTCAGGCGCAGGCAATTCTTGATCTTCGTTTGGCTCGTCTTACAGGAATGGAGCTTGATAAGATCCGTGACGAATACGATGCTATTATGAAAGAAATTAATAATTTAGAAGATATTTTGGCTAATGAACCAAGAAGATTTCAAATTATTAAGGAAGAATTAGCTGAAGTAAAAGAAAAATACGGTGATGAAAGAAGAACAGAAATCGATTATTCTGGAGGTGAAATGTCTATTGAAGATATTATTCCGAATGAAGCGGTTGTTCTTACTATTTCTCATGCAGGATATGTAAAGAGAACGTTGCTTTCAGAATATAAAATTCAAAGTAGAGGTGGAGTTGGTAATAAAGCGGCTACAACAAGAGATTCAGATTTCTTGGAGTATATCGTTTCTGCAACCAATCACCAATACATGTTGTTCTTTACTGAAAAAGGTAAGTGTTACTGGTTAAGAGTATTTGAAATTCCAGAAGGTTCTAAAACGGCAAAAGGAAGAGCGGTACAAAACTTAATCAACATCGAACCGGATGATAAGATTAAAGCATACATCAGAACCAATGATCTGAAAGATGTAGATTACATCAATCAAATGAGCGTTGTAATGATTACTAAAAACGGTACGATTAAGAAAACATCTTTAGAAGCTTATTCAAGACCGAGAGTAAATGGTATTAATGCTATCGAAATCAGAGAAAACGATCAGTTATTAAGTGCTTATCTTACGAATGGTGAATCTCAGATTATGATTGCTACCAAAAATGGTAAATGTATCCGTTTCCCTGAAGAAAAAGTAAGAGAAGTTGGTAGAGGATCTATCGGAGTTCGTGGTATTACGATGGAAGAGAACGATGAGGTTATTGGTATGATTGTTGTCAACGATTTGGAAAATGATACAGTTCTTGTAGTTTCTGAAAAAGGATATGGTAAAAGAACCGCAGTTGAAGATTATAGAATTACCAACAGAGGTGGAAAAGGAGTTATTACTTTAAATATCACTGAAAAGACGGGTAATCTTATTGCTATTCAGAATGTTACAGATGAAGATGGATTGATGATTATCAATAAATCCGGGGTTGCTATCAGAATGAATATGGACGAAATGCGTGTGATGGGTAGAAATACTCAGGGTGTAAGAATGATCAATCTTAAAAAGAATGACGAGATTGCAGCTATTGCAAAAGTATCAATGGATAAAGATGTAGAAGAGGAAGTTATTGAAGGAGAAGAATCTGAAGAAAATATTTCAACAGAAGAAAATGCTTCGCCAAAAGCAGAAAATACAGAAGAAAACCCGACTGATGGAACTGAAAATTCAGATTCTGAAGAATAATATAAAAATATAATTAAAATTCTTATTTATGAAAAAGCTAATTTTAGGTATAGCAATCGTTTCTTCGGTTTTTGCTTTTGGGCAAAAAGAAGATAAAAAAGATGTAAATGCTCAAGTTCAAGCTACTAATAAAGCGGCGATGGATGCATATAATGCAAAAAATTATACGGTTGCAGGACCAAAGTTCATAGAACTTTATGATTTATTAAAAGCAAACGGTCAAGAGGATAAAACTTACAAGTATTATGCAGGTTTGAGTTATGCTTTGGCAAACAACTTAGATGAATCTATAAAAATTTATACTGATTTAATTAATTCTGGGTATACAGGAGTTCAGACAACTTACACGGCAAAAGAAAATAAAACCGGACAAGTTTCAGCTTACGATAAAGCTACATGGGATTTAATTAAAAAAACCTCAAAAGATTATTCTGATTTTAAAACAGAGCAAACGCAAAGTGTTGAGCCAGATTTGTATGAAACTTTATCGACATTGCTTTTAAATGCAAAGAAAAATGATGAAGCTTTAGCAATAATTGAAAAAGGTTTAGCAAAGTATCCTAATAATGCTAAATTAAAAGAATATCATGGTTCTGCATTATACGCGACAGGTAAAACTGATCAATTTATGGTAAATCTTAAGGAGCAATTGGCAAAAAAACCTAATGATGCTACTAATTGGTATAACTTAGGAGTTTTACAATCAAAAACCCCAGCTACAGCTGATGCAATAGCATCTTTCAATAAAGCGATTGAGTTAGGTTCAAATGACCCGAAATTGATTAATAATGCTTATCAAAATTTAGTATATACTTCTATTGGTGATGATGATAAGGCTGTAAAAGAAATCAATGCAGTAAGAAAATCTGATCCAGATAAAGCTACAACGTTAATTGAAGCAAGAAAAGAGAGATTTAATAAAGCATTACCTCATGCTGAAAAATGGTATCAGGCAAATCCTAATAATTTGGATGCTGTCAGTACTTTGAAAGATATTTACGGAATACTTAAAAATCAGACAAAGCTTGCTGAAATGAAAGCTAAAGAAGCTGAGCTTGAAGCTAAAGCGAAGTAATCTTTGAAAATTTATAATAAAGAAAATCGCCTCATTTCGAGGCGATTTTTTGTTTTAAATAATTAACAGCTTGCTTAAATTTTATTATTTAAAAGTATAAAAGTAGAATTGCCACGAATGCACGAATATACTTATCAAAAAAACATTCGTGTATTCGTGGCAATTTAATAAAAGCATGAAAAAATCGGTATTTGTAAAATCTGCGAAAAATAAATTCATTCTAGTTGAAATTTCTCATCGGTTTTAAGTATTACTTTTCTCAGCAAAACAGAAAATATTTCCCAGTTTTATACTCGAGTAGCCATTACTTTTTATTTTGGAAGAATTAATCATTGCTTTAGCTAAAATATTGGTTGGTAAAGGTTTTTGGCTTTCGAAAAGCCCCAATGTATTGGCAAATTTTATAATTCTGCTCCCCAAAACTTCTCCTGTTCTTTCAGAATCTTTTCTTTCGAGCATTCCGGGTTTGAAAATGGTAATTTTATTAAAATGAAGTTTTTTTACAGCTTCTTCAAGCTCGCCTTTCATTTTAGAATAAAAAATTTTTGATTTAGGATTGGCTCCGTAAGCAGAAACCAAAATATAATCATCCACATTATTTTCTTTTGCAGCTTTTGCAAATTGATATTGATAATCGAAATCAACTTTTCTCTGTGCATCTTTGCTTCCTGCATCTTTAAGTGTGGTTCCGAGACAAGAAAATGCAACGTCACCTTTCACAAGATTTTTCCAGTCTTCATATTTTTCAAAATCAACAACATGAGTTTTTAATTTTTCATTGGTGATGGATAATGGCTTTCTTACAAAAACATTCACTTCCTCAAAATCGTTGTCCTGTAACAATTGATTTACCAAATCTTTTCCTGTCGCACCTGTAGCACCGATTACTAAAGCTTTCATAATAAATAGTTTTGCGTGATGATCAATTCCTTTTTTAAATTTACTAAATTTGAAGTAATTATTTAAGATAAAAGATAAAAGATAAAAGATAAAAGATAAAAGATAAAAGATAAAAGATCTTTAGGTAAATTAAATCATCAATCATAATTTATCACTTATCACTTATCACTTATCAATTATTATTCATTACCAATTATTACCCATACGAAATGGATGCCAACGAAATTTTAGATTATTGTCTTGCAAAAAAAGGAGTGACAGAAAGTTTTCCGTTCGATAACGAAACTTTAGTTTTAAAAGTAGGAGTTAAAATTTTTCTGTTGATGTCTTTAGAAAGACAGCCTTTAAGCATCAATGTAAAAACAGATCCTGAATGGAGCGAGGAACTTCGTGAGCAACATCCACAGATTACAGGTGCATTTCACATGAATAAAACCCATTGGAATTCTGTTTCTTTAGATGGTTTGAAAAGACATTTAGTTTTAAAAATGATAGATCAGTCTTATGATTTGGTTTTTAAATCTTTAACAAAAAAAGCAAAAGAAGAAATTGAAATTCTTAAATAAAGTTACTTATCTCTCATATAGCGAATTAAAATATTATTTTTTTTCTTAATATGAATAAAATAAAGATATTTAACTTTTATTGCTTTAAACTAGTTGATATAAATATTATGTTGTTTAGTGAATTAAAATAATATATAATATACATTGTATAAGGTGTTTAACATAATTAATTTATCTTTAAAAAGTGATAATTTATTTTTTTTTAATTAGTTTTTTTCTATTTCTTTGAAGAGTTCAAACCCAAATGCGCAAAAAAGTTTAAACACAATTTTAATTATTAAAAAATTTATTACAATGAAAAAATTTAAAAAATTATCTCGCAATGATCTTAGAACAGTAAAGGCAGGCGAAAAGAGAACTTTTTTTGTAGAAACCTCTTGTGGAGTATCAGCTATGACTACTCAAGATTGGACTTATCAGCAAGTTGACGAATGGGAAGCAAGGCTTGAAGCGTATTACTGTAAAAAACCAGTTTACAGTGGTTCTGATGTTGAACATCTAGCTTAATTTATATTCTGCACTTATAGCGAAATAGCTATAAGTAAAATTTAACCGAGAACAATTTCTATGTATTATCATAAAAAATCATTTAGTCTTTTATTTTTATTTTGTGCTGTTTTTTTTCATGCTCATTTATACAAAAAAGATACTTTGCGTGGTGAGTTTATTTATTTGTTAAAAGCTAAATTTGACACACGAACAGAAAATAGAAAAGAAGAACTTTTTTTATTACAAATAACCGATAAGCATTCGTTTTTTGCAAGCATCATATCGTTGAAAGGCGATTCGGTAATGGCGAATTCCGGAACAAGGAGAGAAAATTCAGATGGGAGTATAACTTTGGGTTGGAAAAAAGGAACCGTGATTCCAAAAACAAATTTTAATTTTACCATTATACAGTCAAACGAAAATATACAATTTTTTGATTTAGCAGGATTGTCTCTATTAACCTATAAAGAACCGGTTATAAAAAATTGGAAACTTGTTGATGAAACAAAAATAATTAATTCTATTAATTGTAAAAAAGCAGAAGTCACCTTTAAAGGAAGAAACTGGATCGCATGGTATTCTCAGGAAATTCCGTTTCCGTATGGTCCGATGAAATTTAGCGGATTACCCGGATTAATCGTAAAAATAACAGATGATAAAGGAGACTTTGATTTTGAACTGGTAAAATCTGTATCTGATTCTAAATTAAAAGGAAAATTGGTTAATATAAAGAAAAGCAGATATATTGAAGCAATAGAAACAACACAGGCAAAACTAAAAAAGGCACAAGAAAATGCCAATGCAAATGCTGCTGCCGTACTTGCAAGCTATGGAACAACCATTGTGGAAGGACAGCAAATAGCAAGACAAAGAGAGAAAGAGAGAGAAAAGGCAAGAGAAGAAAGCCGGAAATTTGCAAACCCGTTAGAATTAGAAAATTAAAAATAGTGAAAATTTTGCTTCAAAAAAGAAAATTCTCAGTCAATCTTTTATCTTCATCCAACCTTTCAATCAATTTTTCTAAACCTTCAAATTTAATTTCCTCATGAAGAAAATCTCTGAATTTCACAGTGATTTTTTCGTCATAAATATCTCCTTCAAAATCAAGAATGTAAACTTCAACAGTTAGTTTTTCTCCGTTTACGGTAGGGTTGGTTCCTACGCTCAACATTCCTTTATATTGCAGGTTGTTTACAAGAACTTCAACAATATAAGCACCTTTTTTTGGAAGTAATTTTATATTTTCAGTTTCTATATTGGCGGTTGGATAACCGATAGTTCTGCCTAATTTCTTTCCATGCACAACCTTTCCGGAAACAGAGTAGGAGTAACCCAACATTTCATTGGCCTCCAAAATATTTCCTGCTAATAAAGCATTTCTGATTTTTGTAGAGCTAATGTTATTTTCGTGGATGTTGATCGCTTCCATTTGCTCTACTTCAAAATCTAATTCTTTAGAAAGTTTTTGAAGCAATTCAAAATTTCCGCTTTTATTTTTACCGAAAGAATGATCGTAACCTATGATTAAATATTTGACATTTAATTTCTCAATTAAAATCTGACGCACAAATTCTTCACCGGTAAGGTTTCTGAATTCGTCATCAAATTCTTTTAAAAACAAATTATTGATGCCATATTTCTCCATCAGTAAAGTTTTTTCATCCAAAGTATTAAGAAGTTTCAAGTCTTCATTTGGATTAAAAACAAATCTCGGATGTGGCCAGAAAGTAAGAACTGCAGTTTCCAGATGATGGGCAGAGCCCACTTTTTTCAGCTCATCGATGATACATTTATGGCCAAGATGAACTCCGTCAAACATTCCCAATGATAACGCCAAAGGCTTTTGAGAGGGATAATCACTAAAATTTCTGAAAACTTTCAAGATGAAAAAATTTTGACTGCAAATATAGTTATAATGTACTTATTAATGTAACAATTTACCAATGTAATAATGTAACAATAAAAATAGACACTTTATTGAGTCATTTATTGGTAAATTGCTAGATAGCTAAACTGTTAAAAAAGCATGATAAAAATCTTTTTTTTAGCAATTGCAGGTTTGTGAAGATTCATTATATTTGCACCAAGAAAAAATTTAGCAATGGCAAACCAAATTAAAGGAAAAATTTCTCAAATTATTGGTCCTGTAATCGACGTAGTTTTTAATAATGTAGAAGCTATTCCAAGTATCTATGATGCTTTGGAGATTACAAAAGAAAACGGTGAAAAAGTAGTATTAGAAGTAGAGCAGCATATTGGTCAGGATACGGTAAGATGTATCGCGATGGATGCAACTGATGGTCTTAAAAGAGGTCAGGATGTAATTGGATACGGAAATCCTATTATCATGCCAATCGGTGATGCGGTAAACGGAAGACTATTCAACGTTGTTGGGGATGCTATCGACGGACTTCAGAATATTTCTAAGGAAGGTGGTCTTCCTATTCACAGACCAGCTCCAAAATTTGATCAACTTTCAACTTCTGCAGAAGTTTTATTCACAGGTATTAAAGTAATCGACTTAGTAGAGCCTTACTCAAAAGGAGGTAAAATTGGTTTGTTTGGTGGTGCAGGTGTAGGTAAAACTGTATTGATCCAGGAGTTGATTAACAATATTGCAAAAGGACACGGTGGTCTTTCTGTTTTTGCCGGTGTAGGTGAAAGAACGAGAGAAGGAAATGACCTTTTGAGAGAGATGTTAGAATCAGGTATTATTAAATACGGTGATGATTTCATGCACTCTATGGAAAACGGAGGTTGGGATCTTTCTAAAGTAGATTTAGAAGTAATGAAAGATTCTAAAGCTGCATTCGTTTTCGGACAAATGAACGAGCCACCTGGAGCAAGAGCGAGAGTAGCACTTTCTGGTCTTACTTTAGCTGAGTACTACAGAGACGGTGGTGAAACAGGACAAGGAAGAGACGTACTTTTCTTCGTAGATAATATCTTCCGTTTTACACAAGCTGGTTCTGAAGTATCTGCACTTTTGGGTCGTATGCCTTCTGCGGTAGGTTACCAACCAACTTTGGCATCTGAAATGGGTGCGATGCAGGAAAGAATTACTTCTACTAAAAATGGTTCAATTACTTCAGTACAGGCGGTTTACGTACCTGCGGATGACTTAACTGACCCGGCTCCTGCTACAACGTTTGCTCACTTAGATGCAACAACTGTACTAGATAGAAAAATTGCTTCATTAGGTATTTATCCAGCGGTAGATCCATTGGCTTCTACGTCAAGAATCTTGGCTCCGGAAATTATCGGTGAAGAACATTATAACTGTGCTCAGAGAGTAAAAGAAATTCTTCAGAGATACAAAGCTCTTCAGGATATCATTGCAATTCTTGGTATGGAAGAACTTTCTGAAGAAGATAAATCTGTAGTTTACCGTGCTAGAAAAGTTCAGAGATTCTTATCTCAGCCTTTCCACGTTGCTGAACAGTTTACAGGTATTCCGGGATCATTGGTAGATATCAAAGATACCATCAAAGGATTCAACATGATTATGGATGGTGAATTGGATCACTTACCGGAAGCTGCTTTCAACTTGAAAGGAACTATCGAAGAAGCGATCGAAGCTGGACAAAAAATGTTAGCGGATAACGCTTAATAAATTAGACATAAGATTTTTAGACCTGAGATGAGAGACAGTTTTTGTCAAAAATCTTTTAATCTTCAATCTTTTAATCTTTTAATCTAAATTAAAATGAATATAAAAATTTTAACACCAGAATACGTAGTTTTTGAAGGAGAAGTAGACTCAGTATTGCTGCCTGGAAAGAATGGTGAATTTCACCTGATGAAAAACCACGCAGGAATTGTTTCTTCATTATCAAACGGTAAAGTAAAGCTATTTACAAAGTCTGTAGATGAAGCTTATGCTAAAAACTTTACCAAAGAAAATGAAAATCAAAACGAAGTTTTTACGTATCCTATAAAAAGCGGTGTTGTAGAATTTAATAATGATAAAGGAATTATCCTTTGCGAATAATTAAAATCGAAGCTAAATATATTTTCAAAAAAGTGTAACTTTGGTTACACTTTTTTTTATGCTTTGTAAAATCTGATTTTATGAAACAAAGTTTAGTCATGTTCTTTACTGTTTTGGGCTTCATTCTAAATGCTCAAATTATTAAAACGAAAAGAGGGATTGTTAGTTTAGACGGAATTCATGTTGCGAAAATCTCAAGCAAATCTGGAGAATATACTTTTATGGATTTGAAGGAAACTCCTATTTTCACGATGGAGTTTGTAGACAAGAGCGTAGTAGATTCTGTACGAGATAGTTATGTGAAGTTGAATCGTGTATATAACCGCGAAAAAACTTTAGATTTGGATTATATCTCTCCATCCGCATTTTCAGGTGACGAAAAATCTGCAGTTTATACATGCATTAGAGCGCTGAAAATTATCGATGAAAGAGGAATCAACGTAAAAAACTTAGATGAACTTTTCAAAAACATGCCGAAACGCAAGCTCGATACCAAAACAAAAGAAGCTTATACCATAAGATCTAAAATCGACAGATTAAATATTACCGTCAATAATGTAGGCGAAATTTTAAGCAACGGTGTTCCGGTAGGATATTTCACTAATTTACCTGTAAGTTTTGGCTCTGATGACACAATTTCAGATAAAACATTTATTGATATTGAAATGTATGATGCTAAAAGTAAGTTGGTTGGGCGATATAGTACAACAACGAAAAGAATTACTACAGCAGGCGGAAAAGTTTTTACTTTATACAGAGAAATGTCAGGTCGGGCTTCTATTCTGAAATTTCCTACTTACAAAGCTCTTGCTGAAAGAATGGCAATTCTTGATCCCAATTTTATTAAAGTTCAGGATAAAATAATTGTTGGTGAAGTGGTAAAAGACGGAGTTGAAAAAGATAAAAAATAAATCTCTATAATTTAAGAAATTCAATAGGAACGGGCTTTAGCCCGTTTGATTAAAAAAAGAATTCTAATGGCTTTAGCCAAAACATATAAATCCTGAAATTGTTTTCAAGATTTTTTAGCTATCATCTCCAAACCATAAAACACCAATTTTTGTTGGAGTAACGATTACGAAACCATAATCATACCAGTAATTATGACTTATTCCTGTCCAAGCTATTAAACTAAATTCATCAATGTTTGTATTATCGATTTTATTTTTTTCCCAAAATGAATTTGTATAAATTTCTTCAATGTTTTCAAGATTATTAAGAAAGACTTTTAAATATTCTTTACCTTTTTCCCAAGACATAAAATGCTCATCATATTTTACTTCTTTAATTATTGCAGAAGCCATTATATTATTAGCGTCATGAAAGGGTAATTTTTCGAAATTATTTTTATTGATTTTTATTGAATCAAAAAATAATTATAATCTTTAGTTGAAAAAATAAAATCTTGAAATGGATCATTTTCTATGGTTCGATCAACAATATAGCAAATAACTTCACTAATTTCTTCTCCATAAGAAGTTATATAATGTGATTCAATATTTTTTGTAAGTTCAATCATTTTTTACAAACTCAAAATAATTCCGTTCTCTTTTAGTTGCTGCATTGGTTTTGAAAACCAAAATAGCTCAAAATCTTCAAAGTTTTCTTCAAAATTTACCTTAAGTTGCTGAAGCGTGATACGTTTCGGATTTTCAAAAGTATTTTCAGAAATAATTTTTATCAGCCAATCTGCTTTTTCCTGTTCTAAATCTACTTTAACAATGTTGGTTCGTAAATGGAACGTAATTTTCGTATACGTCCATGAGTTCTGTTTTTTTGTTTTTACGTAATTCTCAGCGATTACGTTTTTCGCTAAAAATATAACTTTAGAATTTCCTTTAAAACTAAATTGATCTTCATCTAACAAACAGTCGTGAATATAATCGGGATGAATAGTTGTTTTCGGAATTTTAAAATCAAACCAATTCTGCAAAGGAATTTCAAAATTAATTCCGTGCATGAAATTGAACAGAGATTTTTTTAAACCAAAACTAAATTTACTGTGATCGATTCCGGTTTTGTCTTTGAAATCAATATCATTATTGGCAAACTTAATTTCCTGCTTAATTGGGGTCACGCCAAATTCTTCAGGATTTTGTCCGACTGGAGAATGTGCGGTCATTGCAAACTGATGCCAAAAACCACTTTGTAAAATTCCCATTTCAAAAAGCTGACGAACCATTTCCAAAGAATCCACAGTTTCCTGAACGGTTTGAGTAGGGTAGCCATACATTAAATAGGCATGAACCATAATTCCCGCTTCGGTAAAGTTTTTGGTAACTTTCGCAACCTGATCTACAGAAACTCCTTTGTCAATTAACTTTAACAATCGATCACTCGCAACTTCAAGCCCGCCAGAAACCGCAACGCAACCCGAAAGTTTTAAAAGAAAGCATAAATCCTGAGTGAAACTTTTTTCAAAACGAATATTGGTCCACCAAGTCACCACAAGATTTCTTCGTAAAATTTCCAAAGCAACTTCTCGCATCAGAGCGGGAGGAGCGGCTTCGTCTACAAAATGAAATCCGGTTTCGCCGGTTGTTTTAATTAATTCTTCCATTCTGTCAACTAAAATTTTGGCAGAAATGGGTTCATAAATTTTTATGTAATCTAAAGAAATATCGCAAAAAGTACATTTTCCCCAATAGCAACCGTGTGCCATTGTCAATTTATTCCATCTTCCATCGCTCCATAAACTGTGCATCGGATTGGCAATTTCAATAACTGAAATATATTTATCTAATTGTAAATCAGTATAATCTGGAGTTCCAATTTCTGATTGTTTGTAATCGTGTTTGGTAGAATTATTTTTATAGGTAACTTCTTGGTTTTCAATTAAAAAAGTTCTTTTGAAATGAGATTCTTCGCTTTGCTCAGAATGGCAAACATTTTCATAAACTAATTCTAAAGGAACTTCACCATCATCTAAAGTAATAAAATCGAAAAATTCAAAAACTCTTTGATCTTTAATTTCTCTTAATTCAGTATTCGGGAAACCACCACCCATCGCAGTTTTAATGTGCGAATAATTTTCTTTTATAAATTTTGCTGACCGAAAAGCAGAGTATAAGTTTCCGGGAAAAGGAATTGAAAAACATACTAATTTCGGCTGAACCAGCTCTAATTTTTCATGAAGAATTTTTAAAGTAAAATCGTCAATAAATGTTTGAGAATCATTTAGTTTTGAATATAATTCATCAAAAGAATTGGCAGATTTTCCTAATCTTTCTGCATATCTGCTAAATCCAAAATCTGAATCTACATTTTCAACAATATAATCGGATAAATCTTCTAAATATAAAGTTGCCAAATGCTTTGCTTTATCCTGAAGTCCCATATTTCCGAAAGCAAATTCCATATCATCCAATTGGTTGAATCGGGAAGCTTCGGGAAGAAAATTCATCGAACAGATCTGTCTCGCCAAGGTAGGATTTTTATTCTGTAGAAATAAAATAACCTGATCGATTGTTTTTAAATATTCATCTCTTAAAGCAAAAATTCGCTGTGAGTTTTCCGAAATATTCTTCAGATCAATTTCGGTATCAAAAATTTTCTGAATTCCGTCTTTTGAAAATAACTCCAAAATAACTTCGAGCCCCAAATCAATTTGATAGCTTGAAATATTTTTGGTATTAAGAAAACCTTTAATATAAGCTGTCGCAGGATAAGGAGTGTTGAGTTGCGTGAATGGTGGAGTAATAAGAAGAAGATCTTTCAAAGGAAATTTTTTTTGCAAATTTATTCTAAATCTTTATGAATCTGTTTAGGTTTTGAAAAGTTTTGCCACGAATACACAAATATTTTTTTACAAATAGTAAACAAATTCGTGTATTCGTGGCAAAAAAATAAAAATAGAGTGTCCAAAATTTTTGAACACTCATTAGTATTTTAAATTAAATTTCTTTGAAACTTAAACCTTTTTCAGATAATAATTTTTGCTCCTGCTCTTTGTAGTATCCATTTTTCAATTTGTCATGAATAGCATCAAATGCAGCCAATGTTTCGTTGATTTCTGCATCGGTGTGAGAAGCGGTAGGAATTAATCTTAATAAAATCATTCCTTTAGGTATTACAGGATAAACCACTACAGATGTAAAGATTCCGTAATTTTCTCTCAAGTCTTTTACCAACAGAGTTGCCTCTACCGGCGAACCTTGCATCATTACCGGAGTTACACAAGTATTGGTATCACCGATGTTGAAACCTCTTTCGCTAAGTCCGTTTTGTAATTTTAAGGTATTTTCCCAAAGTTTAGCTTTAATTTCAGGTCTTGTTCTTAGCAATTCCAATCTTTTCAAACCTCCGATTACCATTGGCATTGTTAAAGATTTAGCAAAAATCTGAGATCTTAAATTGAATTTTAAATATCTGATGATTTCTTTATCACCTGCGATAAATGCTCCGAAACCAGCCATTGATTTTGCAAAAGTTGAGAAATAAACATCAATCTGATCTTGACATCCTTGCTCTTCTCCAGCTCCGGCTCCGGTTTCACCAAGAGTTCCGAAACCGTGTGCATCATCTACTAAAAGTCTGAATTGATATTTAGATTTTAGCTCGCAGATTTCTTTCAGTTTACCTTGTTGTCCTCTCATTCCGAAAACTCCTTCAGTAATTACCAAAATACCGCCACCAGTTTCTTCTGCAACTTTCGTCGCTCTCTGAAGATTTTTCTCAAGACTTTCGATATCATTGTGTCTGTAAGTAAATCTCTTACCGGCATGAAGTCTTACACCGTCTACGATGCAAGCGTGAGAATCTACGTCGTAAACAATTACATCATTTCTGCTTACCAAAGCATCGATGGTAGAAACCATTCCCTGATAACCAAAATTTAATAAATATGCTGATTCTTTTTGTACAAATTCTGCCAATTCTTTTTCCAGCTGCAAATGCTGATGCGTTTCACCAGACATTGCTCTTGCTCCCATCGGATAAAACATTCCGTATTCTGCGGCAGCTTTAGCATCTGCTTCCAAAACTTCAGGATGATTACACATTCCCAAATAGTCATTGGCACTCCAGAAAATTACTTCTCTTCCCTGAAACTGCATTCTCGGACCGATAGGACCTTCTAGTTTAGGGAAAATAAAATATCCTTCACCATAATCTGCAAACTGTCCAAGAGGTCCTGGATTTTCTTTTATTCTTTCAAAAATATCCAACATTATATTCGTAATTTTTAAGTAAAAAAGCCTTTTGTGAATTACAAAAAAGGCTTTACTTATATTTGTATTAAAATTTTATTTGATGATTTCTGTCTTAAAGACTTCTTCGTAATTGTGGAAACAATTGTTGATGAAACCTTGCTCAGCCATCCATTTATCACTGTACACTTTGGTAATATATCTCGATCCATGATCAGGGAAGATTAAAACAACCAAATCAGTCTCTGAAAACTGATGAGAATTAGCATATTGCATTAATCCCTGAGTAACTGCACCGGTTGTGTAGCCTCCCATAATTGCTTCTTTTAATGCAATTTCTCTGGTTCTGTAAGCAGACATTTCGTCGTTTACTCTTACAAACTCATCGATTTTATCAAAAAGTAGAGCAGAAGGGATTAAGTTTTTTCCCATTCCTTCAATCTGATAAGGATGTACATCTTCTTTGTGAATTTCTCCTGTTTCGTGGAAACTTTTTAAAATAGATCCGTCTGCATCAACACCGATAATTTTAATATCCGGATTTTTCTCTTTTAAAAATTTTGCAGAACCTGATAAAGTTCCACCAGTTCCTGTACAAGCAAAAAGGTGAGTGATTTTTCCTTGAGTCTGCTCCCAAATTTCAGGACCAGTTGTATGATAGTGCGCATCAATATTCAGCTCATTAAAGTACTGATTGATGTATACCGAATTTGGAGTTTCAGCAGCAATTCTTTTAGCTACCTCATAATATGATCTCGGGTCATTCGCAGGTACATTCGCAGGACATACATAAACTGTAGCTCCAAGAGCTTTCAGATAAGCTATTTTTTCGGGTTTTGTCTTGTCGCTCACTGCCAAAATGCATTTGTATCCTTTAATGATGCAAACCATTGCAAGTGAAAAACCGGTATTTCCTGAAGTGGTTTCTACAACTACAGAATCTTCCTTTAATAAACCTTTTTTCTCAGCGTTTTCTATAATATGAAGTGCGATTCTATCTTTAGTGGAATGTCCAGGATTATATGATTCTAACTTAGCATAAATGGTTGCAGGAATTTCTTTAGTTACGGTATTTAGTTTTACCAAAGGAGTACTCCCAATCAAGCCAAGAATATTATCGTAAACATTACTCATTATTTGTTATTTTTCAATAAAAATCTGACCGCAAAAATACAAAAAAATAAATAATTTTTAAACTTTTAGTCAATTATAAGTTCGCTAATTGTGTAAATAGGTGATTTATTTTTGCTTGCAGCCCACCGAACCAGACAAAAACCACGCCATAATTTTTAAATTTTGTTAAAATTAATTTAAACTAATCTAAAAACCCTATTTTCGCATAATTGATTTTATACTATGAAAAACTGGACTTTTAGGCAATGGAACACCCTTCTCGGATGGGTGACTTTCGTTATTGCATTTTTCACGTACTTATCAACGATAGAACCCAACTTTAGTTTTTGGGATTGTGGTGAGTACATTTCTTCAGCAGTAAAATTAGAAGTAACGCACGCTCCCGGAGCTGCTTTATTTCAGATTGTGGGAGCCGTAGCTGCCATTTTTGCTTTAGGTAAAGGTGAAAATTACTCTATCGTGATCAACGCAATGTCGGCATTATTCAGCGCATTTACAATTTTGTTTCTGTTCTGGACGATTACTCACTTTGTGAGAAGACTACTTAACAAAGATTTTGAAGAAATCACAAAACACCAAGAGATTTCTATTCTTTTTGCAGGAGTTATTGGAGCTTTATGTTTCACCTTTTCTGATACGTTTTGGTTTTCAGCGGTGGAAGGTGAAGTGTACTCAATGGCATCGATGTTTATTGCGCTTTTAGTTTGGTTAATTACTAAATGGGAAAACGAATATCTTGAGAAAGACAATGAAAGATGGATTATTTTAATTTTCTTTATTTTAGGACTTTCTGTGGGAGTTCACATGATGGGAATGCTTGCAATTCCTGCTGTTTGTTTGGTTTATTATGCAAGAAACTACCAATTTACCTGGAAGAATTTCATTTTTGCCAACCTGATTACTTTAGGAATTTTAATTATTGTATTTAAAATTATTTTCCCTGTAATCATGTCATTATTCGGGAAATTAGAAATATTCTTTGTGAATGGTTTACGATTGCCTTTCCATTCAGGAACAATTGCTGGTTTTATTATTATGGTAGCACTTTGCTATTTCTTTATAAAATATGCCAGACAAACGAAGAAAAATATTTTCCAAACGGTAGCTTTGTCTGTGGTTTATATGATGATCGGTTTCTCTTGTTGGATGGTAATTCCGATCAGAGCAAATGCAAATCCACCAATGAACCTTAATGATCCTGATACTGCAATCGGTATGCTAGATTATTACAATAGAGAGCAATATGGAGACTGGCCTACAATTTACGGTCAGAACTATACTGCATTTTTGGATGCAAACGGAATTCAGAAAAACGAAGACGGTAGTTTTAAAACTAAAAAGACCGGAGATGTTTACGAGAAAGACGAAAAAACAGGAACTTACAGAAAAACAAGTGAGCGTTTCAATTATATTTTTGATAAGTCTCATGTAAGCTTAATGCCGAGAATGTTTAATGATGATAAAGATGTAATGTCAAATTACATTTCTATGTACGGCGCACCAGATTTTCAGTTTAATTATGCAAACGAAGATGTTGCAGACAGCCCGGAAGCAAAACAGATTTTTGATGAACTGAGAGCTAAATATGAAGACGGATCTATTACTGCTTCAGATTATTTAAAAGTAAGACCTTATAATTTAATCACTGTTCAAAAGCCATCTTTGATGCAGAATATGGATTATTTTATTACGTTCCAAAACGGATATTATTTCTTAAGATATTTATTGTGGAATTATGCGGGGAGACAAAATGATCTTGAAGGAACAAGAGATACTACAAGAGGTAACTGGATTTCAGGAATTGCTCCACTTGATAATGCAATTTTAGGAAATCAGGATGCAATGCCTGCGAAATATAAAAATGAAAGTACAGTTGCATTTTTCTTTTTACCATTATTATTAGGAATTTTAGGATGCTATTTCCAGTTCAGTAGAGATTTTGGAAGGTTCTATGCAATCTTATCTTTATTTGTTTTAACAAGTGTCGGGATTATTTTCTACACCGGAGTAAAACCTTTCGAGCCAAGAGAAAGAGATTATGCAATGGTGGGTTCGTTCTATGCTTTTGCCATTTGGATTGGTTTGGGAGCCGGAGCAATTCTCTGGTATTTACAGTCTAAAGTAAAATCAAATGCAGCAAATATCGGTTTCGGAGTTATTTTGTTGGGTGTTCCATTTATGATGGGCTTCCAAAACTATAATGTACATGACAGAAGCAATAGATATACAGCGTATGATTATTCTTATTCAGTATTAAAATCATTACCAAAAGAAGATATTTTATTTGTTTATGGTGATAACGATACGTATCCGGTTTGGGCAATGCAGGAAACTGAAAGATTCAGAGATGACGTAAAAGTAGTTAACTTTACTTTGCTTTCAACTCCTTGGAATATCGATCAGGTAAAGAGAAAAACGTACAATTCAAACCCAATTCCTAGTCAGCTTACTCACGAAGATTACAGAGACGGTGTGAATGACCAGATTTATCTGATGAAAAACAGCGATTGGAAAAATATTATTGCTAATCTTCAGGAAGGAGGAGCTCCGCAAAGTATGATTCAGCCTTTTGAAAAATATTTAGTTCAGGATTCTATGACTTTGAAAGAAGCAATGAATTTTATTAAAATGAAATCTCCTGAAAAAGATGAAGTTTTAAAAATGATTTTTGGAGAAGAGCGTTACGAAAAATACAATTTCCTTCCGGTAAGTAAATTTGTAATTCCTGTAAACAAAGCTAATGCAGTAAAAGCAGGAATCATCAATGCTTCAGACCTTCCAAATGCAGTAGATCAGATTGTTGTTAATTATAAATCTGGAACTTTATACAAGAATAACCTGATGATGTTTGATATTTTGGCAAACTTCGATTGGAAACGTCCGATTAACTTCTCTTCAGGTGGAGTTTATGAAAGCGAAAACATTTTCTTCTTAGACGAATATCTTCAGTTTGACGGTTTCAGTTACAGATTGGTTCCGATTCATACACCAAGAAGTAGCGAGGGAGAAATGGGAAGAGTAGATGCAAACTCATTATATAATGTTGTGAAAAACTACAGATGGGGTAATTTCAAAAACTTGAAAGTTCATTTTGATGAAACAGCAACTTCAAACATTATGGCCTACAGAAGTTCTGCAAGTAGAGCAGCAGCTGCTTTGGCATTATCTGGTCAGAAAGCAAAAGCTTTAGAAATATTAGATATTGCTGCAAAGGAAATTCCTGCAGAAAAATATAATGATCCTCGTTCTTTAAGCTCAATGGTTTACGGATATATCGTTGCCGGACAAGAAGAAAAAGGTCTGAAATTAGCCGAAGTTCTTAAAAAAGGAATTTTTGAAGAATACGATTATTATTTATCTTTAAGCCCGTCTGAACAAGGATATGTAGGAAGACCGATGAGATCAAAACCAATGGAATATTCATTAGTTGTGACTTCAGTAACCGATGCTTACAAAAAAATAGGTCAGAAGGATAAAGCTTACAATTATCTTGTAAAATCTATTGAGCCGATTGATAAGAAATTTAATGTATTCATTAAAGATCTTCAGCAAATGGGTAAAGAAAAAGCAATGAAAGAATCTGAAAATGTGCAGAAAATCACACCTTTTTATCAATATTTATTTGATGTGATGGAACCATTCGATTCTACTTATGCTAAAGAAAAAGAAGATCAGATTACCACGGCGATCATCAAAGCAACTCAATAAAATAAATACTTAAAACGGAACTTCGGTTCCGTTTTTTTATGTTTGATATTCCTGAAATTTAGGATTATCTTTGTGTAACTAAAAAAACGCAATGGCTGAATCTCAAAATAAGAATCTCCCAATCTACGCTGTATTTTTTGCAATTATTGCAAAGCTTTATTTTTTACTGACGCACCACATTCAGGAGGATGCATTTATCACTTGGCGGGTTGCTCAGAATTTAATGGATTACGGAGTGATCGGTTTCAACGGAGCTACGAAAATTTCAGCATCTACAACGCATTTGTACGTTTTTGTGTCCTATATTTTTAATCTGATTTTCGGGAAAGAAAATTTTATAGAACCGTTGCTTATTTTTAATACGACGTTTTTTACAATAGGAAGTTTATTGTTGTCACATCTTTTGTTTAAAAACAATTGGCATAAAGCAATTTTCATCTTTTTATTTGGAATTTTGCCGCCTTCAATAAAAATTTCAATTCTCGGAATGGAATACGGAATTCTGTTTTTCCTTGAAATGGCATTGCTGTATTATGGTTTCAAAAAAGAGAAAAAATGGGCTTTTATTTTACTTCCCACATTCATATTATTTACCAGAATCGACACAGTTATTTTCCTCGGAATTGTATTTTTAGTGGATGTTTTTTGGAATAAAAAAATCAGATGGAGTTATATTTTAGGTGGAATTTTGGGAGTTGCACTTTGTGTTTCTTTCAATTGGTTCTACTTCGGTGAATTGGTCAATAATACGATTGTTGCAAAGAAATTGGCGTATGATCAGATTTTTACTTTGCAACAAAATATAGAATATTTCAGATTAAACTACGGGAACTTTTGGGGAATGTTGAAATTACCTGGAGATTTTAATCCGATTACGATTGTGATTGCGTTTTTTGAACTTCTTTGTTTTATTTATTTAATAAGACAGCGAGAAAAAAGAAACTATTTTCTTTGGATTATTTTTCTGTTTGCGTGGACAAAACAGATTGTTTTTCTTTCGCAAAAGAGCTTGTTCGATTGGTATTATTGGGTTCCGCAGATTTTATTGTTCGTTCCGGTTTTAATTTTTGTTTTAGAACAGAAGGTAAAAAGAAACCTTTGGTTGACTTTATTAATTTTGATTTATATTTTACCAATGCTTGCTTTCCAAACCATACATTCTATTGCCACAGGAAATGGAGAATGGAACTACAGAAGATCAATCGGATTGTTTTTAAATATATATGAAAAAGATAAAAAACAGTGGATTTTATTAGAACCGGCTGGTTATGTTCCTTATTTTTCACATTTAAAAACGATTGACGAAGTAGGGTTGGTTGATAAGCAAATTCAGGAAGAAATTAAAAAAGATAAACCCAATTCTTGGATCAATACGGTGAAAAACAGAAAACCAAAATATATGCTTTCTTACAGAGATTTGTTTGAAGATAAAGATTCAGTATATTATAAAACAAATTACCGTGTTTTGAATGAATTCAGAATAAAAGATTATCTGAAAAGTGAATACCCAGTTTTAGAAAAAATTTATAAACTGAAACCTTCAGGAACAGATTATAACTTATATGAAAAGGTAAAGTAATTTGTATTAAAGTAAAAAGTAAAAAGTAAAAAGTAAAAAGTAAAAAGTAAAAAGTAAAAAGTAAAAAGTAAAAAGTAAATTTGACCCTAAACCCTAAACCCTAAACCCTAAACTTATGCAATACTGTGCTTTTCTCCGCGGCGTCAATGTAAAAGGAACCAATATGAAAATGGCGGAAGTCTGTCAAGTTTTCAAAAATTCAGGAATGGAAAATGTAAGTTCGGTTTTGGCTTCGGGAAATATTGTTTTCAGTTCAGATAAAAATACAGATAAGCTTAAGGCAATTCTCGAAAAAGCAATGTCTGAATATTTTAATTATGAAGCATTTCTGTTTGTAAAGACAGCAGAAGAAACAGAATTGTTTTGGACTAAAAATCCTTTTGAAAAGAAAGAAAATTTTCATACGTATGCATTTGTTGGAAACGAAAATGTAGCAAATATTCTAATGAATGAGTTTGAAAATGCTTCAAAATCTGAAAACGAAAAAGCAGAGATTGCAAGCAATATATTTTATTGGCAGGTTTCAAAAGGAAATACATTAGATTCCAGCTTTGGAAAAGTTTTAGGTAAAAAAAGCCTGAAAGATCAGTTTACCAGCAGAAATATTAATACTTTTGAGAAGATTCTTAAGAAATTCTAATACTATTTGTTGTCTTTGTGAGGAATGAAGCAATCTTTAACATTTTTCTCTTTTAAAGTAATTTTTAATCCCAAAAACCGTTTACAGGTTAAGTCTATAAATAATTTCCAATTATAAAACTTTCTCAGTATTTTTACTGAACTTTTTAATTTAAATAAAAATAATGATTCAACATTTAGATAACATACAGCACAAAGATTCAAAAAACTTTTTCTTAATTGCCGGTCCGTGTATTATTGAGGGCGAAGATATGGCATTAAGAATTGCTGAAAAAGTAATTGAGCTGACCAATAAATATAATATTCCTTATATTTTTAAAGGAAGTTTTAAGAAAGCAAACCGTAGTAGAGTAGATTCTTTCACAACAATTGGTGAAGAAAAATCTTTGGAAATCCTTAAAAAAGTAGGAGAGACTTTTAATATTCCTACCACAACAGATATTCACGAAAATGAGCACGCTGCTTTGGCTGCACAATATGTGGATGTTTTGCAGATTCCTGCATTTTTAGTTCGTCAAACCGATCTTTTGGTAGCTGCAGCTGAAACAGGAAAGTGCGTTACTTTAAAAAAAGGGCAGTTTCTTTCTCCGGAATCAATGAAGTTTGCCGTTCAGAAAATTACTGATTCAAATAATCAAAAAGTGGCAATCATAGAAAGAGGAAATTCTTTTGGATATACCGATTTAATCGTTGATTATAGAGGAATTCCTACGATGAGAGAATATGCTCCGGTAATTTTAGATGTTACGCATTCTTTACAGCAGCCTAATCAAAGTTCAGGAGTTACAGGTGGAAGGCCAGATCTTATCGAAACGATTGCTAAAGCAGGAATTGTTGTTGGTGCAGACGGACTTTTTATAGAAACTCATCCAACTCCGGAAACAGCGCTTTCTGATGGAGCAAACATGCTAAGATTAGATTTATTGGAAGATTTATTACAAAAACTCACAAGAGTTAGAGAATCTATACTATAATTGTTAAAAAATACTTAATTTTAGAAATTATAAATAATTCCTTTTGAAAAAACTAGTTTTACCACTAAGCCTTATGGTACCTGTCTTGGTATTCTCACAAGCAAGAAAAAGAGATACTACGACGACAAGGGTTTCCAATATTGAGGAAGTTGTTTTCCAGAAAAAAGTTACCGGGAGAACCAACGATGTTACTGCAGTAAGAATTTCAGCTAAAGATGCCAAAAATGTCGCAAGTATTTCTGGCGGTGTAGAGGGAATGCTAAAAACACTTCCGTCGGTAAATTCAAACACCGAGCTTTCTTCACAATACATGGTGCGTGGTGGAAACTATGACGAAAACCTTATCTATATTAATGATATTGAAATTTACAGACCTTTTCTGATCAGAAATTCTCAGCAGGAAGGTTTAAGTATCATCAATCCGGATATGGTTTCTGCGGTTAACTTTTCTGCGGGAGGTTTTGAGCCGAGATATGGTGATAAAATGTCTTCTGCTTTAAATATTTATTATCGTGAACCTAAAAAGTTTGAACTTTCCGGTGAAGCGAGTTTAATTGGCGGAAGATTAACCACAGGTTTTGTATCAGGAAAAGAAGATGAAAACGGAAACAAAAAATTTACGGCTTTATTTTCGGGAAGATACAGAAATACCAATCTGGTTCTGAATACTTTAAATGAAGACACCGATTTTAATCCAACATATTATGATTTTCAGTCGTATCTGAATTATCATGTGAACAGCAAACTTTCACTTTCATTTATCGGATATTATTCTAAGAATGACTACGAAATGGTTCCTAAAGAAAGAAGCGTAGATTTTGGAACGATAAATCAGCCGATTAACCTGTCTGTTTTTTATAATGGTAAAGAAAATGACCAGTATAAAAACATGATGGGTACGTTTTCTGTAAACTATAAACCGTCGGATAAATGGAGATTTACGCTCGACAGTTTTTCTTATCAGAATCGTGAAAGAGAATATTATTCTATTGCATCAAGCTATATTCTGCAGACTTTTGATCCGATTACAGGAACTCCGATAACGTCTTATGATGTTGGCGGACAAATAGAGCATGCAAGAAATGATCTTTTTGTAAGAACGTATGGAACACAGTTCAGAACCCGTTTTTCACCGAATGTAAATACCGATATTGAATTAGGATTTAAATATGAAAAAGAAAATCTTCAGGATTTAACCAACGAATGGAAATTGGTGGACTCTTCAGGTTACAGTATTCCGCATCCGGTTGATGATCCTAGATTTCCAGATGCTTCAGATTTAGATTTATTTTACAGTATTTCAGGAGCAAATCACATTCAACCGACAAGATTATCGGCTTATGCACAGTATTCTCAGAAGTTTTATTGGGGAGCAAGTAAAGTTTTGGTAAATGGAGGAGCAAGGGTTGCACACTGGAGTTTCAATGACGAAACCATTTTCTCGCCAAGAGCTCAGTTTGCAATAAAACCTGACTGGAATACAGAAATGTGGTTCAGACTTTCTGGAGGTGTTTATTATCAGGCTCCTTTTTATAAAGAAATTAAAGATCTGAATGGTAATTTTAATCCTAATATAAAATCTCAACGATCTATTCAGGCAATTTTAGCGAATGAAACTGAATTTGAGTTTGAAAACAGACCATTTAAGCTAACCACAGAATTATATTATAAAAAAATGGATAATGTAATTCCGTATTATATGGATAATGTTAGAATTCGTTATTCGGGTCAAAATAATGCTTCTGGTTACGCTTACGGAATTGATACAAGATTATTTGGTGAATTTGTTCCGGGTGTAGATTCTTGGCTTTCTGCAAGTTATGCAAGAGTTTTTGAAAATATTGACGGAAGAGGAAATATTCCGAGACCGACAGATCAGCGTTTCAGATTTGCAATGTTTTACCAGGATTATATGCCGAAATTTCCACAAATGCGTGTAAATCTTACCCTAACATATGCGATGGGATTACCAAACGGAGCTCCGGTTTTCACAGATCCTTATCAGTATCAAAAAACCTTGCCTTCTTATAAAAGAGTAGATTTAGGACTTTCGTATGCATTTGTAGATGCTGAAGCAAAAAAACAAACCTATGGTTTCTTAAGTAATTTTGATGAACTAACTTTAGGAGTGCAGGTTTTCAACGCATTTAATATTAATAATACGATTGCCAATCAATGGATTACCGATGCAAATAGTAGTATCATGTATCCTGTTCCGGTACGTTTGACTGGAAGATTCTTTAATGTAAAGCTTGAATTTAAGCTTAAATAAAATATATAAAAGTTTTTTTGCCACGAATACACGAATTTTATATTTAAATTAATTTATTAAAAATGATTCGTGCATTCGTGGCATTTTAAAAACCATAATTTGTTAAATTAAAATGAAAAAACATATCATCACTTTTCTGTTTTCAATATTTGCCGTTCTATCTGTAACTGCACAATCGAAAACTAACCCTCAATTATCAAAACTATATCAGAATTACATTTCTGTAAAATCTGCTTTAGCTTCTGATGATTTTAAGAAAACATCGGCTGCAGCCGGAGAATTTTTGAAAACAGTTTCATCAGTCAATTCAAAATCTTTAGATGCAAAGAAACTAAGCTCTTTAAAATCAGATGCAAAAACAATTTCGTCAGCAAAAAATATCGATGCACAGAGAAAACCGTTTTACAGATTATCTGAAGTAATGATTGCCGTTGCTAAAGAAAATAAAATTTCTGATAAAACCATTTTTGTACAATATTGTCCGATGGCAGAAGGAAGCTGGTTGAGTAACGAAAAACAGATTGTAAATCCTTACTACGGAAGCTCAATGCTTAAATGCGGTTCCGTAAAATCTGAAATAAAATAATAAATGAAAAGAAACTCAAATTGAGTTTCTTTTTTTATATCTCCAGTTTTAAAATCTTTTCTACCATTTTCTGATTGATACTTTCAGGAATTGAACGCATCAAAAAATTCCTTAGCTGATTCCCTTTTTCCCATTGAGAAATTTTACCGATTGTCCAGCTATTTTTAACAATCTCATCTACTTTTTTTCTTCTGATACTCTGAAATTCTTCAAAAACAGAATTGAAGTTTTGATTTTTTTCTAATAATTTACCAATCACATAAGCATCTTCAATTGACTGACAAGCGCCTTGTCCCATATTTGGAGTTGTTGCGTGAGCTGCATCGCCAATCAGACAAATATTTTCAGCATACCATTTTGGAATAGGAGCAAGGTCGATAATATCATTCAGAATAATATTTTCCGGTTTTGTGGCTTTTAAAATGTCCAAAACCAAAGAATCAAAATCGTTGAAGGTTTCTGTTAAATCAATATTTTCTGTAAATTTATTTTCATTCACCAAAGCATACCAATAGACTTTTTTGGCTGAGATTTTTACAAAACCAAAACGTTTTGCTTTTCCCCAGATTTCCAAAGCATGATGATTGTATTTTTCGGGAAGTTCAAAATCGGTTAAACCACGCCAACATTTTTGTCCGGCATTTCTGATATTTCCATTTCCAAAAATCTGGTTTCTGATTTTAGAATGAATTCCATCTGCTCCAAAAACAATTTTACTTTCTCTTGTAAAACCATTTTCAAATTCTAAAAGATAATTTTCTTTATTCTGAATTTGTTGTAATGAATGATTAAGCTTGATATTTTCTAAGCCTAAATTTTCGGCTAAAATATTCTGAAGCTCTGCTCTGTGAATCGCAACATTACAAGAATTAAATTTCTTTTCTAAAGCCAAAACATTCGTTGTAGAAATAATTTTCAGCTTTTCATCGGTAATAAATATTCCGTGAATTTTATTTCCTGCATTTTCAATTTTCTCTTTTAAGCCTAATTTATTAAAAATCTGCATCGCATTAACAGCCATCATAATTCCGGCTCCGACAGGTTTTATTTCCGGGGCAGATTCATAAATGGTAAAATCTAAATAGTGTTGTTTTAGAATATTTCCTAACGTTAAACCTCCAATTCCTGCTCCGATGATTGAAATTTGATTCATTTAATGATTTTAGTTTTGCTTTTAAAATTTATAAGCCACGAATGCACGAATAATTTTAAATAATAATTAGGAAAATTCGTGCATTCGTGGCAAATATTTACTTCAAATTTTTCAACTCGTTCAACAATTCATTTTGCTTGTTGATGAAATTATTTAAGCTATCTGTTTTTAAAGGATGAGCATTTTGGTATTTTTCAATTTCGGGAAGTGTTTTTCTGATTTTAAATGCTTGATAAAAACTATAAATTTTGTGATTATTTATGTTAACTTGTTTTACTAGTTCTTCAAATTTAATCTTCTTTTGAGTGAATTTTTCTGAACTATTTGTTACAATAGCAAGAATTTCTTTTTTCAGTAAAGAATCATTTATCGCCTTTGCATTAGACTCCGCAATGTTGTAATAATCATTTGAATTATTAATTATATCGCTATAGAGTTCCTTCATTATTTTGCTGTCGCTGGTAATTGCATTAACTTTTTTGTCAAGTTTTTGAAGTTCTGCATCGTTTTTTATTAATTCAGAATAAATTCCATCTAAAATATTTTGAGCATTGCTCATTCTTTTAATTGGGAAACTTGATTCTGTATTTTCGGCTGCTGTATCAACGATTTTATTTTCTGCGCCTTTTTGATTACAGGAAACTATTAATAAAAATAGAGTAGAGGTAATAATTATTTTTTTCATGTTTGTTTTTTTATTGAATTTGCCATTTCGACGATAGGAGAAATCTCTTAATGGTTTAAAATATTGAGATTCTTCACTTCGCTACGCTTCTTTCTGAATGACAAACGTGGTGGTTAATTTTTTATTTTAATGAGTTGAAGATACTGTAAAAATTTTTATAAAAAAGAGGAGTTTGATTTTTTCAAACTCCTCTTTTATTTGCACTAAATTATTCATTTAAACAAGATTCAAAAATTACATTCAAATCAAAATCAGTTTTATTAAAATCTAAAAATATTTTATATTTTTCACTTGTTATACCTTTTCCAAAAGTTCCTTGTATTCTAAGCTTACCTTGTACTCTAAATTTTGAATCAAAAGTGATTTTTTTAGAAATATTGTCAGATACAAAATTACTATTGCTTATTTGTAAAATGGGCTGAGCTTGTTTTATGGGTTTGTTGTAAAGTAAGAGGAATATTTCATTTTCTAATATGACAACATCAGATTTATTAAATTGATATCTATACCCTATTTTGCCCGAGGACTCCATTTCCATGTCAAGATTTTTAATTAAAGTAAAATCTTTACCTTTTAAAGAATCAAGAAAATTTTCATGTTTTTTCTTATAATAAAGGTGGATTCCCAAGTTTCCAAAAATGAAAAAAGAAATCATAGCACCGAAAATAAAATATATTTCCATGGTTTAAAAATACAAAAAAACGGAGCCTGAAAAAATCAAACTCCGCTTAATAATTATTTAAACTAAAAACTATTTACCTAAATAAGACTTCAAAATCTTACTTCTTGTATTATGTTTCAGTCTTTTAATTGCTTTTTCTTTAATCTGACGAACTCTTTCTCTTGTAAGATCAAAAGTTTCACCAATTTCTTCCAAAGTCATTGGATGTTTTCCGTTTAATCCGAAATACAATCTTACCAAATCAGCCTCTCTCGGAGTTAAAGTATTCAATGCTCTTTCAATTTCAATTTGAAGAGATTCAAGCATCAAATCTTTATCCGGGCTTGGAGATTCTCCAGAACGTAAAACATCATAAAGGTTAGAATCTTCACCTTCTACCAAAGGCGCATCCATAGACAAATGTCTTCCGGAGTTTTTCATCGATTCTTTAATATCTTCCTCGCTCATATCAAGAACTTCAGCCAATTCTTCCGGAGAAGGTGGTCTTTCGTTTTCCTGCTCAAGGTGAGCGTAAGCTTTGTTGATTTTGTTGATCGATCCGATTTTGTTCAAAGGCAATCTTACAATTCTAGACTGCTCTGCCAAAGCCTGTAAAATCGACTGACGAATCCACCAAACCGCATAAGAGATAAATTTGAAACCTCTGGTTTCGTCATATCTTTTTGCAGCTTTCATCAGTCCTAAGTTACCTTCATTAATTAAATCGGGTAAAGAAAGACCTTGGTTTTGGTACTGTTTCGATACGGATACTACGAAACGAAGGTTGGCTTTGATTAATTTTTCCAATGCGACTCTGTCGCCAGCACGGATTTTTTGTGCCAAATCTACCTCTTCGTCTGCCGTAATTAGTTCTACTTTACCAATTTCCTGCAAATACTTGTCTAGTGAAGCGGTTTCCCTGTTGGTAACCTGCTTGGTTATTTTTAATTGTCTCATTTATTTTATTCTCAAAAATAGAGTTGCTATTATATTATACGTTTGAAACATTAAAAAGGTTACACAGATTACAATTATTTTTTATTTAATTAAAACGAAGTTGAGAATTTAGTTGTAAATTATTACCCTTTGCATTTATAAAAAAAATTATATGTTTTTTCAAAAAATGAATCTGAAATTTTTTATAAGGAGCTTTTTCCCGCTATCCACTGTATCTTTTTGGTAGCGGTCTCCACTTCGTTCCGTCCGCCACCAAAAAGGATGTCGTTTCTATCGGAGCTATGGTTGTAGTCATAAATTGAACATTCGAAAAAAAATATACCCATGGTTTGTCATCCTGAAAGGATCTAGACCCAACCCTTTCCATCCTTTTTTTATACTATATTGAGATGTTTTGACTCCGTCGAACCTAAAGATTTCAGCATAACAAAGTATGTGAAAAATCATTACTTTTTAAAACAAAAAAAGCGAAACCGAGGTTCCGCTCTATAATGTAAAATAGTTTGACAATCAACTAAAAACTATCAACTATCAACTCTTAAAACAAATCATTCAACAATTTCGCTAACCTTAAACCTCCGTAAAGAAGCTGTCTTTCCATGGTATCATTAAATTTGTACTGATAATCGTAAGATAATTTAGACCCATCCGGAGTTTGAGCATAGATTTTATTGGCAATCTGATGAGAATCATACAACCAGTTTTCTAAAGTTCCAGATTGAATTTGTTTTACTTCGTCTTTAGATTTAATATCTAGAAGCTTTGCATATTCTGTGTAGCTGTATTTTTGTGAATCTACCAATTTTCCGTCCCAAACTGAGTGAAGATTTGTTTTATCTCCAAAATAAGTAACGTTAATTTTGTTTCCACCTAAATCTCCTGATCTTCCGGTGTGCATTGGTTGTGCCAAATCTCCCATCATGTGAATAAGGAAAATCAAAGCAATTTTTCTGTCTTTTTCAGAAGTTTTTTCATCCTTGATCTGGCTAGATAATACTTTGATTTGCGAATAAAGATTAGCTCCGGCCTGCGCTTTCAAATCTTTTTCAAATGCTGTAAAATCTGTCTGTGGATCAATGTTTACGTAATGCCAAGCTGAAGCCTGTTTCCAGGCACCTGTAGTGTCAGATTTAATAAAATCTGGCCAGTTTGCCCAATACGCCATTTTTTCCTGCCCCAACATTTTTCTGATTTCTCTCTTTGCTTTTCCGGAAAGATGATTTTCTGCAATCTCAGCAATCACTCTGTGACCCGTTAATCCCCATGCATAAGAATACACTGAACTTGCAACGAATGCCAAAAGCAAAATTTTAGAATAAATACTTTTCATTTCTTTAAATAATTTTCGAATTGCAAAGATAAGTCAGCCTTATGTAAATTTGACTTTAAAATTCCTTTTTGTTGCTTTAAGCACTGTTAATTTTATGTAAAGTTTATTTCTAAGCTTGCCGGAATTCACTTTAAACTTTAAATATTTCTATTTTAATAAAGATTAATACACAAGAAAATCAATATTTTATATTAAATTACATCTTTAAATATGAAAATTTGAGATAAATACTTTTTCAATATAAAGAGATATTTTATCTTTACGATACCAAACATGATCACAGGAAAAAAAATATGTACGACAACAGCACAATAGATATGCATTACAATAAGCTGCAGACAGATTTTAAGGCTGAAGCAGTTGCTGTAAATCTCCTTAAATATCACAGATCTGTAAGCAATATTTTTATTGACAGAATAGGAATAAACGACAGAGCTTATCTTAAAGATATTAAAAGTATTTCAAGTCATTATTTAGGCTTTGACGAGGAAGTTCTCAATATTAAAACGTATCGCGAAGGCATTTACGATTATCTTCCGGAGGGGATTTTTCACCCGCCGTCACTCAATACTTCAAGAAAAAATGTAGAAAGTGTTGTAAAAGAAATCCGTAAGCAGAAAAGAGTAGAAGACGATGCGCGAAAGTTTTTCAGACCTTTTGAGTTAGAGATTTTTTTTACAGAAATCAGCGCTTTACTGAAAGAATATGATTTTGATTTGGCGAGTGATACAGATTCGCTTCTTACGATCTTCAGTGAACTTTGGCCGATTATTAAAATGCTTGATAAGCAGAATGCTTATATTTTTCTTCATGTTTTACCCTTTTTTCATAACATCAGAGGTGATAAAAAATGGTTTGAGCGTTGCATGACTGCTTTTTTGAAAGTTCCCGTTGAGATTACTTTTACACCCAACGAAATCGACAGAATGAAAGAAGACGATTCGTCTATTCTTCTGGGAAATTCAAGATTGGGAGTCACTTACATTGCAAGCGGAAAACATATGGATGGTGAAAGAAACTGGATTGTAAATGTAGGTCCGATTCCTTATGACGATATGAAAAATTATATTCCGGGACATCCTTTCAGAAAAGTTTTACAAGCTTTGTACGATTATTGCCTTCCAGTTTCTGTAGATGTTGAAGAAAATTTTATTACAGAAAAAAAAGACTATTCTTTTGTGCTGGAAGACGACCAAAGAAATGCAAACAGGCTCGGTTATTCTACTTTTCTGTAAAATATTTTATTATATTTACAATTCATCAATCAAACTAAATATTAAAAGAAATAAATGGAAATTTCTTCAGTAAAAGGTATATTTTTCAGGTATATTTTCGTCCCGCTTATTGCTATTATCATGATGGTAATTTTAGGGGTAATCAGAAAAAACAAACCTGCAATAAAAATCAGAGTTATTATTATTTATGTACTCTTGTGCAGTTTGTGTCTTGCATTACCTGGGCTTTTTGGTTTTTCAGGAAACTCGTTTAATCCGTATTGGTATCTTATTTCACAGGTTATTTATCTTATTTTTGGGATTATCCATGTTAATTTGATGCATACATTTTTCAGAAAGCACTTTCAGTCGCAGACTTCAAGTATTACTTTTGAAGCTATTTTATCGGTAACCTGCGCTTTGGTAGGAGCTTATCTTTTTGTTCTGATTTTCGGATGGATCAGCAAAGGAGCAGGATATCCTGTAATGTCTGCAACCAGCGTTCTTATATTTTTTGTACCGATGGTTTTTTATTACTGTTATATTCAGTTTATCAGTATTCCGGTTGATATTTATAAAACGTGGAGGTATTCTCCGGATCAGAAACCACCGGATTTTGACGGAGCAGACTTTGACCGTTTAATGGTTTTGAACGTTGAACTGAGTAAAAACCTTGAAGATGCAAACCGTTTTAGAATTAAGGCTAAAACTTTACCGACAGGAGTAACCTTCGGAGACTGGTTTTTCCGTGTCGTTGACGATTACAATCACAAAAACCCTAAATCTGTTATTCACTTAACAGACGAAGACAAAGAATCTTATTACTGGATTTTCTATACCAAGAAATCGTTTTTCAGCTTTAGAAAATACATCGATTTCGATCAGGATATTACGACGAATACCATTTCAGAAAATGAAGTAGTGATCTGCAAAAGAGTTATTCAGCACGAAGAAGAAGGAAAAAAATAAATCAAATCAAAATCACACAAATAAAAGTATTACAATATGATACAGCCCATAAAACATTTTGCTATCAACTGGGTTGATGGAATGAAAGTTTCGCAGAGACATCTCAACGATCAGGATAATTTTTTAATAGATACGATAAGAGATGGTAATTCTCTTGGGATTACCAATTATAACTACGGTTTGCTGCCTTTGTCGAACGAGTTTACAGATAAAACTATTTTTGATGTTCATAATACGGCAACTAATGATGTACAGTTGTTTATCAAAAATTGCAGTGCTGTAACTTTAGCCGGTTACAGATTGGAGCTGAAAGATAGGAGAGTGAGCGTAAAATCTTTGGCTAAATCTTTAAATCTTGATGAAAACCAAATGGATGGAGAATATTATATTTTGATATCTGTAAATCCGTTTGATAAAGTACCCTTTGGAGATATTGACCCCGAAGAAATTCCACCTAGACATCCGAATTCGCACGCTAATTATCACATTGAATTGCTTCCGGTAAGTTCACTGAACAGTAATCATTCTGGTGGAAATTATTTGGTTGTTGGAAAGGTAGATTTTAAAGGAAATATCGCGCAGGTAAATACTAACTTTATTCCGCCGTGTACATCGATTCAAAGCCATCCGGTTTTGATTGATTATTATAATGGATTTGCAAAATCTATTGGAAATTTACAACAATACGCATTTAAAATTATTCAGAAAGCTTCGCATAAAAATCAGAATACAGCTTTAGCATTGAATGTAAAAGCTTTGTGTAATGTTTTGGTAAATACTTTTGGAGATATGTATTTCCAATTCAGAAATATTATTCCTTATCAACCACCGGTTTTCTTAATCGAAACTTTTGCCACATTAGCTTTAAGAATGTATAATTCAACGCAGGTTTTAGTTCCCGGAGAATTGGAAGAAATGCTGAATTACAGTTTAGAATGGAGCGAAATTGCACCACACACTTTGTTAAACCAACTTTCTACTGTGGCAGAAACCAATTATGATCATCACAATTCCGGTGAACCACTTTTATACATCAGCCAAATGTTGAGAAGTCTGGAAACTATTTTCTCAAAACTGAGCGAGTTGGATTACATTGGACAAAGAAGAGAAAACATTATTGTTAATGAACAGGAAGTATCTTCAAACACCAATCCGAAAAGAGGTTGGAGTGTTTTGGACTAGCAAAATAATTTTAAAAATAGATAAATCCCGATACTTCAAATTCGGGATTTTTTGTATAAAATTGTTACGTTTAAAGTAAATTATCATCTGTGAACATCTGTGTAATCAGTGGGATAAAATATAATTCACGCAGATTATACAGGTTTTATAGTTAAAATATAATAGTAAAAAAATGAATACAGATAAAATAAGACAGGAAACAAGAGGGTTATCAGACGGAAAATTATTCTTTAATAATGCCGGTTCATCTTTAATGCCCAATATTGTGGTAGATTCTATGATTGATTATCTTCAACAAGAAGAGCAGTTCGGAGGTTATGAAGTTGCTAACAGAAATACAGAATTGCTTGAAAATTTCTATACCGAAACGGCAAAACTCATCAATTGCAAACCTTCAAATATTGCTTTTATGACAAGTGCAACAGAAGCATTTTCAAAAGCACTTTCAAGTATTATTTTTAAAGAAGGAGATACAGTTATTACCACGGTTGATGATTATATTTCTAATCAGATTACATTTATTTCACTTCAAAAAAGATTAAACGTAAAGATTATCCGAATTAAAAAACTGGAGAATAATGAACTCGATTTAGAAGATCTTGAAAATTTAATCAAACAAAATCATCCTAAATTAGTTGCTGTAACTCATATTCCGACCAATTCAGGATTGATTCAGGACATTGAAGCGGTTGGGAAGACCTGTCGTCAATATGATATTTTATATCTGGCAGATTGTTGCCAATCGGTTGGACAAATGGTTGTTGATGTAGAAAAAATAGGTTGTGATTTTTTAACTGCAACCGGAAGACAGTTTATGAGAGGACCAAGAGGAAGTGGGTTTCTATATGTTTCAGACAGAGTTTTAGAACAGGATTATGCACCGATTTTGTTGGATATGAGAGGTGCGCATTGGTCGGAATACAATAATTACGAATTGTTTAAAACTGCCAAAAGATTTGAACATTGGGAAGTTTCTTACGCTGCTGTTTTAGGAATGATGGAGGCTGTAAAATATGCCAATATTATTGGTTTAAATAATATAGAAAACTATAATAAAAAATTAGCTGAAACACTTAGAAAGTATCTTGAAAAAGGTGGTTTTAAAGTTTTAGATATAGGAAAAAACTTAAGCAGTATTGTTACTTTTTGCGGACCTGATAATGATTTGGATAATATTCAGAAAGTTTTGAAAAAAAATAATGTTTTCTTCTCTGTAAGCTATAAAAATTCAGCATTGATTGATTTTACAGATAAGAAGGTTGATGGTGCAGTAAGACTTTCACCTCATTATTTCAATACTTTAGAAGAAATTGAAAAGGTTTCTGATATTTTACACAAGAGTTTGAAATAATATTTCAACAATTTCTAAAAGATAAATAGATAGATTTTTTTTGATTCGAAACTTTCATTAAATTCGTTAAAAATCAAAAAGATAATGAAGATCAAATTGACCATCTGTCTTCTTGCGTTTCTTAATTTTTATGAAGCTCAGGAAAATATCTCGTATCAGAAACCTTCTGCAGAAATTTTAAAACTTGCAGATTACGACCGACCGCCAAGTGTTTTGACCAATTCTAAAAAAGACTGGGTTGTTTTTGTGTATCGACCAACGTATAAAACGTTATACGATCTCAATCAACAGGAAATGAAATTGGGAGGGTTAAGAATTAATCCAGTGATAAATATTTCGAGTACAATTACGTATTCAAATAATCTAAAAGTTCGTAAAATGAACGATAAAACGGAGGTTCAGGTAAAAGGTCTTCCGCAAAATCCCAAAATTACCAATACTTCTTTTTCTCCAGACGAAAAGAAATTAGCGTTTACTAATACTACTGATAAAGGAGTTGAGCTTTGGATCGTTGATCTTGAAACAGCAACAGCAAAAAAGATCACTAAAGATAATCTTAATGCAAACTTGCATTATCCATTCGTTTGGATGAAAGATTCCCAGAGTTTTCTAATTAAAATTTTGCCAGAAAATAGACCTCAATTAATTGATCCCTCTAAAGATCTTCCAACAGGACCAATTGTTTCAACAGCAGACGGAAAAGTTTCTCAAAACAGAACATATCAGGATTTGCTTAAAAATCCGCAAGACGAACAAAATTTTGATATTCTTACCGCTTCAGAATTGTATCATGTTGATTTGAATGGCGATCTTAAAAAGTTTAAAGACAAAGATATTTTTTCGGATTTAACATATTCTCCTGATGGAAATTTTTTAATGGTAACAACCATTAAAAAACCATATTCATACATTGTTCCGCTCAATAGATTTCCAATGACCACAACGGTTTACGATGCAAAAGGAAATACAGTAAAAGTAGTGAATGAAGTTCCTTTAAATGAAATTATGCCGAAAGGATTTTCATCTGTAAGAACCGGAAAAAGATATATGGGTTGGAGAGCAGATCAACCTGCTACTTTGGTTTATACCGAAGCTTTGGATGGTGGAGATCAGTCTAAAACTGTTGATTTCAGAGATGAAGTTTTCACTTGGGAAGCACCGTTTACAGCTCAGCCAAAATCTTTCTTTAAAACCAAACAAAGATATGGTGGCGTAAGCTGGACCAACAATCACTATGCTATCGTTGGTGAAAGCTGGTACGATACAAGAAATACAAAATCTTATTTAGTTGATTTAAATACAGGGAGATCTGAAGTAATAGAAGATAGAAATTATCAGGATGTCTACAGTGATCCCGGAAATTTTAACACCACAAAAAATGACTTCGGAAGATATGTTGTAGATATGAAAGGCGAAAAATCTTATCTTATTGGAGACGGATTTACAAAAGATGGCCAACATCCTTTTATCGATGAAATGGATATGAAATCTTTAAAAAAGAAAAGACTTTACACCTCAAATCTTAAAAATGCTAAAGAAGAAATCATCGATATTATCAATCCTGCAAGAGGAGAGGTGTTGACGATTCAGCAATCGGCAAGTCAGTATCCGAATTATTTCAAGAAAAATATTAAATCTAATAAAACGGAAGCGGTAACCAATTTTGCCAATCCTTTTGAAAGCATTAAAGATGTTTACAAAGAAGTGATTACTTACAAAAGAAATGATGGAGTTACTTTGACAGGAACACTTTATTTGCCGGCAAACTACGACAGAAAAGCTAAAAAAGAAAAGTTACCTTTATTAATCTGGGCTTATCCTACAGAATATAAAGACAAAAATACTGCAGGACAAAATACTCAGAATCCAAATGATTTTACCTTCCCTTATTACGGTTCTTTTGTGTATTGGACGGCAAAAGGATATGCTGTACTTGATGATGCGGCGTTTCCAATTATCGGAGAAGGAAAAACTGAGCCGAATGATACCTTCATTCCACAGTTGGTTGCTAACGGAAAAGCTGCGATTGATGCGGTAGATCAGTTAGGATATATCGACAGGACAAAAGTTGCAGTTGGAGGACATTCTTACGGAGCTTTTATGACGGCAAATCTTTTAACACATTCTAAAGATTATGCGTGTGGAATTGCAAGAAGTGGAGCGTACAACAGAACATTAACGCCTTTTGGTTTCCAAAGTGAGCAAAGAAACTATTGGGATGTTCCGGAAATTTACAACAAAATGTCACCATTTATGAATGCTGATAAAATGAAAACTCCAATGTTATTGGTGCATGGTGATGCCGATAACAATCCCGGAACTTTTACTTTGCAGACCGAAAGATATTTTCAGGCTTTAAAAAACCTCGGAGCGCCTGTGAAAATGGTTCTTCTTCCAAAAGAATCTCATGGTTATGCAGCCAAAGAAAATATTCTGCATTTGCTTTGGGAACAAGATCAGTTCCTGGAAAAATGTTTGAAGAAATAATTATATTTAAAACTCGTTCTTAGGAGCGAGTTTTTTTATGGATTAATTTAAATAATTCATATTCTATTCATTTTAGTTTTTGTAATTTTCTGCTGATAAAAGTGAGTATAAATAATAGATTCCGAAAGGTATCTATCTGAAATAAAAAATAATGTTAAGAACGAACCAACCATTTCTAAATTATCTTGAGATACTTTTTCATAACCAGGAACATAAAGGAAATATTATTTTAGAATTCTTCGAAAAAGACGAAAAATTATTAACGCAAGGCGAAGTTTCCGACAAAATAATGCTTATAAAAAGCGGAATTACCAAATGCTTTTTTACAGAAGAAAGTGATGAGGAATACATCGTTGAGTTTTTGGGAAAAGGAGAAATACTTGGGGAAATTGAGATGATGAAAAATGTTCCGTGTATCTGCAGCATTGAAGCGATTACCGAGGTTACTGTATTTACCATAACGATTCCGTATTTCCAGTCGTTGATTAAAAGTGATCTTAATTTAAACAATTTACTGTTAGATGTTTTTGCAGAACGTATTGCAAATACCTCAAACCGATCGTCTTATCAGCAACTTCATGCTACAGAACATACGTTGTCTCAGCTTTTAGATCTCAAAGCTAAAGAAATGAAAATTTCAAAAGAAGATATGGCTTCCTACTTGGGAACAACTGTAAAAAGCCTTACCAAAGCCATAAAAGATTATGAAAAGAAAAAGAAGGTATAAATTAAATCCAAATATTTATTTTTTCGAAATTAAAAAAAGCTGGTGAAAATACCAGCTTTGAATATTTTATTAAAGATGCAAACTTAGCTTTATTTAGGTTACGGAGGAATTTTACTTTAAAAGTATAGTTTTTATCTGATTAAATAATCATAAACTTTTCATGAAGATTATACCAAAAGCTCCCGTCGATTTACACAAATCCACGCGAGCTTTTAGAAAAAACAGGCGTGTAATTATGAAAAGCACGCCACCTTTTTATAGCTTTTTCAAACTTTAATATGGCAAGTATTTTTTTAAGGTCAATTCCGAGACGAAAAACAATTTTACCATTTTAATTATTGGCAAATTAAATTTTTCAGAAGTATAATTTATCATTGAAATAAATCTTTTCTCATCATCAAATCCGTCTGTTCTTCATCTCCAAACTTAAAAATATGTTTATCAAATTCTACAAAACCATTCTTTTTATAAAACTGAACGGCTCTGTGGTTTTCTTCCCAAACACCTAACCAAACGTATTGTAGATTTTTATTTTGTGCAATTTCCAATGCTTTATCGTATAAGATCTGCCCAACTTTTTGACCATGATAGTCTTTTAAAACATAGATTCTTTCAACTTCAAGGGAATTTTTATCCTGTAATTCAGTTTGTGCATCTCCTGAGTTGACTTTCAAATAGCCGACAACATCACCAAGATAGATAGCAAAGAAAAATTCAGAATCTTTATTTTTAAGTTCTGACAGCAATTTTTCTTCAGAAAATTTCTCGTTAAGATATTTTTCCATATTTTCTGCACTGTTATAGGGCGAAAAGGTTTCGAAAAAAGTCTTTTTCGCGATGCGCTGAAGCTTTTCAATATCGTCGATTTTAATTTTTTCAATGACTATATTTTCCATACTTATCTTATCATTTTATTTTTAATTGTATAAATCACACCTTCTTGCCCATCAAAATCGAAGCCTTTTTCATATTGAAGTCCGATTTTTTCTAAAACTTTTACAGATGCTGTATTTTCTTTCATTGCTCTTCCTACAATTGTTTTTAAATTTAATTTTTCAAAACCATGATTGATGCAGGCTTCTGCACTTTCGGTAGCAAATCTGCGGTTCCAAAAATGTTCAAAAAAACGGAAACCAATATCTGTTTCATTTAGATTTTCATCATATTTTAATCCGCACCAACCGATAAATTGTTGGGTCGATTTATTGATCACTGCCCATCTTCCAAAACCATTTCCTTGGTAATCTGAATAGTTTTCCAGAAAGGCTTTAGCCTCTTTAATATTTTTAAAAGCAGAATTTCCGGTATATTTTATAACGTTTGGATTTAAATTTTATTCATAAAAACTTTCTGCATCACTAACATAAAATTCTCTAAGCAAAAGACGGTCGGTTTCTAGTATTGTTTTCATGGTAAATATTTGAATTTTAAAGATAACAAATAAAAAAAAGCGAGCCACAGACCGCTTTCAATATTATATTTTGTTTGCTTTAATTCTTCGGGCAGACATATTGAGAAAACGTTTAACGAGCATAAATGCTGAAATCGTTAATCCTAATCCAAGTGCGATCCACATTCCAAAAGCACCCATTTCCAAGGTTACACAAAGGAAATATCCTAAAGGAATTGTAATTAACCAATACGCGATAAATGTAATAATTGACGGGATTTTTACATCCTGTAAACCTCTCAACATTCCTAAAGCAGTTACCTGAATTCCATCAGAAAGCTGGAATAATGCTGCAATAATCATAAGCTTTGAAGCTAACATAATTACTTCAACTTCTTCTGGTTTTGTGAAAAATGTAGGTAAAATATTTCGTCCTAAGATAAATATAACTCCACAAAAACACATAAAGAGAAATGCGATTTTTAAGTTGTTGATTCCTATTTTTCTTAATTCCACAAAATTTTGTTCACCCAATTTTCTACCAATCATAACCGTTGAAGCCACACTAAAACCAATACATAAATTAAAGGTAAATGACGCCATACTCAAAGCGATTTGGTGTGAAGCAATATCATGCGATGAAATCAATCCGCAGATAAACGCTGCTCCAGCAAAAGCCGTTACTTCAAAAAACATCTGTAATGCAGTCGGGAAACCTAATCTTACCATTTTTTCGAACATTTTCTTAGAAAAAACCTGCAATTTTAATGAAAAATCTTTGATGTACTGTTTGGTTTTTGGTTCTTTCATTAAAACAAAATAAAGAAAGAAAACCATGAAAATTCTGGCAATTAAACTTGCTAAAGCAGAACCTTTTACGCCCATTTCTGGGAAAATCCAAATTCCTTGAATCAATACATAATTGAGTACAATATTGATTACGTTAGCAATAATTGTTGCTTTGGTTACCCCAATGGTATAAGATAAACCTTCAGAAACCTCCCTCAAAGTCTGAAATGCCATAAACGGAACAATGCTGATCGCCATAATCCATAAGAAATCTACCGTATCAGGAATAATTTTTGCCGGCTGACCAGAGTGATAGAGTAGTGGTAATCCTAAAAATAAAATCAACATTAAAATAATGCCTACAGTCATGTTGATGATAAAACCGTGACTGAAAACTGAATTAATTGTTTTGTGGTCATTTTTAGAATGTGCCTCAGAAACCAATGGCGGAATGGCAAAAGAGAAACCCAATGCCAAAACAAACATCGAGAAAAACACGGCATTTCCCAAAGAAACCGATGCCAAAGCATCTGCTCCCAAGAGTTTTCCTACAATGATATTATCAAAAAGGTTGACAGATACCTGTCCCACCTGCGTAAGCATTACCGGAAGAGCCAGCGTTAAGGCTTCTTTCGTGTAATTTTTATTTAAAAAGCTCATAATAGTTCAAAAAAAATTTGCAGTATAGGTACTGCAAATTTTTATAATGTATTTTAATTTATAATTAAATTATTTTCTAACAAAACTTGCAACGTCCTCTTCGGAAACCGTAGCTCCTCCAAGAATAATTAATCTTTCCACAACATTTCTCAGTTCTCTGATATTTCCAGTCCAGGAAAGGGCTTTTAATGCGTCAATTGCAGACTCATCAAATTTTTTCAAAGCAGTACCGTGCTCATCAGCAATCATTCCCGAAAAATGGCTTACCAAAAGACTGATATCTTCTTTTCTGTCATCCAAAGGCGGTACATAAATCTCAATTACAGAAAGTCTGTGATACAAATCTTCTCTGAATCTTCCAGCTTCAATCTCTGTCTGCATATTTTTATTGGTTGCAGCCAAAACTCTTACATCAACTTTGATTTCTTTGTCGCTTCCTACCGGAGAAACTTTACTTTCCTGCAATGCTCTCAAAACTTTTGCCTGTGCAATTAAGCTCATGTCTCCAATCTCATCTAAGAAAATGGTTCCGCCGTTCGCTTGTTCAAATTTTCCCTGCTTATCTTTGATAGCTCCTGTAAATGATCCTTTTACGTGACCAAAAAGTTCAGATTCAATCAATTCAGAAGGTATTGCCGCACAGTTTACTTCCACCATTGGTCCTCTCGATCTTTCACTTAAATTGTGAATAGCATGAGCTACCAATTCTTTTCCAGCTCCGTTGGGTCCGGTAATCAAAACTCTTGCATTAGAAACAGCTACTTTCTCGATCATTTCCTGAATTTTCTTTAAAGCCGCAGATTCACCAATCATTTGGTATTTCTTGTTGACTTTCTTTTTCAGGGTTTTATTTTCGGTCTGAAGATTTTTATTTTCTTTTTTTAATGTTTCTTTCACCAAAGCGTTTTTCACACTTGTAATCAATCGGTTGATATCAATTGGTTTAGAAATAAAATCGTATGCACCGTCCTTTAAGCAAGAAACCGCAGAATCAATGTCGGCATGCCCGGAAATCATAATAAAAGTAGTCTCGGGTTTAAGAGCTAAACTTTGCTTTAAAAGCTCAGTTCCGGAAAGTTTTGGCATTTTGATGTCTGAGATCACCAATGCGAAATCTTCTTTCTCTATTTGTTTATAGCCTTCTAAGCCATCGTCGGCAATGACAAATTCATAGTCAGTTAGTTCGTCCGAAAGGATACTGTGAAGTACTCCGGAAATTGCTTTTTCGTCTTCTACAATAAGGATTTTTTGCATAGTTGCAAATTTAGGTATTTTTTGCTTGAGTATTAGCAAATATCATTCCTAAATCTTTAGTTTGAGTAATCTCTTCTTCCAAAAATTGCAGATCCTACACGCACAGAATTGGCACCGCATTCAATGGCGATCGGGAAGTCATCACTCATTCCCATCGATAATGTTTCCAGTTTTTTGATTTGGCTTAGTTCATCAAACAGATTTTTTAAAACTGAAAATTCTTTTTTGATTTGATTTTCATCCTCAGTAAAAGTTGCCATTCCCATCAAACCTGTGATTTCGGTATTAGGGAAATCTCCATTAATAAATTTTTGAAATAAACCTTTAGCTTCAGAAATCTCAAGTCCGAATTTTGTATCTTCTTCGGCAATTTTTACCTGAAGTAAAACTTTTATTTTACGGTTGTGTTTTCCCGCTTCTTTATTGATTTCATTTAAAACCTTTTCAGAATCTACACTTTGAATGGTATCAACAAACTCTGCAATATATTTTACTTTGTTGGTTTGAAGATGTCCGATGATATGCCATTGAATGTCTTTCGGAAGGAGAGGGTATTTCTCAACCAATTCCTGAACTTTATTTTCACCAAAAACTTTTTGACCCAAATCATAAACCTCTTGAATAGAAGAAACGGGATGCGTTTTTGAAACGGCAACCAATTGTACATTTTCCGGAAGACGGCTTTTTATATCTCTGTAATTTTCCTGAATACTCATAACTGCAAATTTCTGAATTTTAAAATAAATTTTAAGGATTTAAATAATTTTTTAAACCATTAAGGTTTTATTAAGGAGTTAAGAATATTAAGTTGAGCTTTGCTTTTTTTAAATCTATTTGATTTTTCTTAATGATGCTTAACTTCTTAAATTTCCTTAATGGTTCAATTTTAAAAGTTATTATTAGAGATGTCATGCTGAGCGAAGTCTAAGCATATAAGTGAAAAATATTAATTCAAAATCTCATTGATCTTCGGATAAGCCGAAACTTTTCTGAAAACAAACCGGTTTGATTTCTGTAATTTTTCAATAAATAAATCAAGTTCGTTAATGGAATCTGAATCGTTAAGATATTGATCGTGGGTAAGAAGAACCAAATGTCTTGACGTTTTTTCAAGATCGTTAAAGAAGATGCTATCTACTTTTTTAAGCATCGCTTCGTGATTTCCCTTTAAAGTCATTTTATTGGTAGGTTTCCATTCCAGATCCCAACCTATCACTTTGTAGCCTGCGTTTTTTAATCTATTTGCTGCTTCAGAAGAACTTTTAATATCGGTAACATTAATATTATTGAGTCTCCAGATATTTCTTCCTGGTGTTCTTGCAATTTTCCCGGGAAGTTTTAAGCTGTCTTTGGCAATATTAAAATCATTAACTACCGCTTCAGGATTTTTGTAAAAATCTGAATATTTATTGTGAGCATGAGTATGACTGTGATTAGCAAGCTCAATTAAATGATCTCTTCTCATTTTTTCGAAATCTTCTTTCTGTCTTTTACTGTCTGATGCATGTTTTCCTACGACAAAAGCTGTCGCACAAACATTTCTTTTGTGTAATATTTTTAAAAGATTTTCAGTGCCGCGATTCGGTCCATCGTCGAAGGTAAGATAGATTACTCTTTTATCGGTGGGTACATTCTCATCATCTATTTGAGCGACTTTTGCGACGGGAGACAATTTGGTAAGAATTTTTTCGGTTTCTTTTACTTCAGTTTTCTGATTGCATCCTGTAAATAGTGTTGATGTTACAGTCATTACTGTAAACATCCTTAGAAAAGTCTTATTCATAGACTTTTCCGCAAAAGTTTTTTTCATAAAGATTGTTGGAAATTAAGTTGTTAAAAAATGTTAAGTTTTACAAATTTTAGTTAACAAAGGTAATGCCAATTTTTATATAAATATCACTTTTTAAGGATTTTTTAATTAAAATTATTTAGCTAAATAATTTTTAAGTTGAATAGCATTTTTAACCGCTGCATTTCCCCAGGTATTATTAAAAAATACAAAACCTTTTTTTCCTGATTTTAGGATGTTTTCACTTAGAGATTTTATTTCATCTTCCGAATATTCAGATTTATAGAGTATGGGTTTTCCGTGAAGTCGGTAATAGAATAGTTCAGAATGATTGATAATGAAATCATCAGGAAGATTTCCTGGAAAACTTACTCCAGAAAAGATTATATTTTTTGAACTTAAGATTTTGTAAATATCATCACGCCACCACGTTTCATGACGAAATTCAATAACATTTAAATAATTAAAATCTACATTATTTAAAATTAAATCCAGATTCTCTTGTGTATTTTTAAACGATGGTGGAAACTGATACAGAAAGCCTGAAAGCTTTTCACCCAAATGTTTTTGAATATGCGAACAGAATTCTGCAATTTCCTCTTTACAATCTTTTAAGCGTTTTTCGTGAGAGATTACTTTAGGAATTTTAATGAAAAATCTAAAATCATCAGGCGTTTCGTCAAACCATTTTTGAAGTGTTTTTGCAGTTGGCTTTCTGTAAAATGTAGAATTAATTTCTACAGCATTAAACTCTTTTGAATATAAAATCAAAAAGTCTTTACTTTTAGCATCTTCCGGATACAGTGAACCTTTCCAATCGTTATTGTAGAAACCTGAACAACCAATGTGAAAACTTTCTTTTTTCATACTTATATTATTTTTCTCGCAGATTTATCGGATTGTGCAGATTAATTATTTTTTTTCAAAAATCTGTGTTACCCAATAAGGCTGCGAGAATTTTTTAAACCTTATTTAATTTCTAAATCCACAGAATTCAATCGTAATGAATTTAAAATCACCGATAAAGAACTCAGGCTCATTGCTGCTGCTGCAATCATTGGAGACAATAAAATTCCGAAAAATGGATACAACAATCCTGCCGCAACCGGGATTCCTAAAACATTGTAGATAAAAGCAAAGAACAGGTTTTCTTTGATGTTTCTCAAGAGTTTTTCGCTTAAGATCTTTGCTTTGGCAATTCCTAAAATATCACCTTTCAGTAAGGTAATTTCTGCAGTTTCTATCGCTACATCGGTTCCTGTTCCCATAGCAATTCCGACGTTGGATTGTGCTAAAGCAGGAGAATCGTTAATTCCATCTCCGGTCATTGCTACGATTTTTCCCTGCTCTTGAAGTTTTTTTACTTCATTCAATTTATCTTCCGGAAGACAGCTTGCTTTGTAATTTTTAATTCCTAATTCATCTGCAACAGCTTTTGCAGTATTTTCGTTGTCACCGGTCATCATAATCACTTCAATTCCTTCATTCATTAAATGCTGAACCGCTTTTCTGGAACTTTCTTTAATTTTATCGCTAAAACTTACAAAACCTAAAGTCTCATTTTCCTGAGCAATATAAGAAAGTGTATGTGCTTTTGACTGAACTTCTTTCGCTTTTAATTTTAAATTTTCCGGAATTTGAATTCCATTAGAAACTAAAAGGTTTTCGTTTCCTAAATAAACCGTTTTACCATTAATGATTCCTTTCACGCCTTGACCAGAAATATTTTCGAATTTTTCAACTTTTTCGGCTGAAATATTTTCGGCTTTTGCTTTCTTGATGACAGCACTTGATAAAGGGTGTTCTGAATTTTGATTTAAAGAATAAGCTAGTTTTAAAATTAAATTTTCAGAAGAATTATTAATAATTTCGATGTGTTCTAAAGATGGTTTTCCTTCAGTTAAAGTTCCTGTTTTATCTGTAATTAAGATGTTTACTTTGTGCATTAATTCAAGAGCTTCTGCATTTTTTATAAGAATTCCGTTTTTAGCACCCTTACCAATTCCTACCATCAAAGACATTGGAGTTGCCAATCCTAAAGCACATGGACAAGCGACAATAAGAATCGCAACTGCATTGATAAAAGCAAATAGAGTTTTCTGACCTTCCGGACCAAAGATCTGCCATAAAATAAAAGTAATAATAGCAACAACAATAACAGTCGGAACAAAAACTTTAGCCACTTTATCAGTCAGTTTTTGGATCGGAGCACGGCTTCTGCTTGCGTCATTCACCATTTTTATAATCTTCGAAAGCAAGGTTTCGTCGCCTACTTTTTCTGCTTTCATCAGGAAAACCTGATTTCCGTTAATTGTTCCTGAAGTTACCTGGTCATCAATATTTTTCTCAACAGGAATAGGCTCTCCGGTAATCATACTTTCGTCAACTACAGAATTTCCTTCGATTATTTTTCCGTCAACAGGAATTTTTTCGCCTGGTTTTACTTTCAATAGATCTCCAATTTTCACCTCAGAAAGCGGAACTCTTTTTTCTTCATTATTTACCATTAAATTGGCTTCATCAGGAGAAAGATTCATCAATTCTTTGATGGCATTTCCTGTTTTTTTGTGCGCTAAAGCTTCCATTAATTGGCCTAAAATAACCAAAGTCAGAATAACGGAAACGGCTTCAAAATATAATGGTGCTTTTTGATTGTGACCTTGTATCTCATGAGGAAGCAAATCTGGAAAAACTAAAGCAACAATGCTGAAAATAAAAGCTGCAGCGACACCTAAAGCAATTAAGCTGAACATATTCAGATTCCATGTTTTAAATGAAACCCAACCTCTTTTCATAATAAACCACCCGGAATAAAATAAAACAGGAATGGTTAAAATCAATTCAAAAATTCCCTGAAGATTGTGTGAAAAAGGAAAATCGATCAACATTCCACCCATTGAAAGAATAAAAACGGGAATAGTGAAAATCAAAGAAATAATAAATTTTCTTTTTAAAATAAGATAAGTATCATCGGTTTCTTCTTCGCCTTTTTCAGGATATTTTACCAAATCCATTCCGCAAACCGGGCAACCAACATTGCTGTCGTAAGTTTTATCACCTTCACAAAACATCGGACAGTAATATCTTCCTGCCATATCATCCGTAACTTTTGGGGTTTCGTGTTGTTGATGATTATGATGATGGTGATGTGAATGGGAAGCTGAATTTTTAACCAAATCTTCGGTAATTTCTTCCAGATGCATTTGGCAAACCGGGCAATCTGTTTTTTCTTCGTACACTTTATCGCCTTCACAGAACATCGGACAATAAAAGCTTCCGATATGGTCTTTGAAATTTTCAGGCAAGTTGGTCGAAGAGTACGTTGGTTTATGATTAGGATCTTTTGCTAATTTTTCCTCAATCGGAACTAGGTACATATTGCAATCTGGACATCTTTTTCCCTGTTGAAAATATACTTTGTCTCCCTCACATTCCATTGGACAATAATAGACGGAAGAAGGCGAAACCCAGTCTTGAGGTTTTACAAATGTGTTTTCAGGTTTATTAGGATCTTCTAATTTATAATTTCCAATTTCTGAAAGTGCTTTATTCAATTCATTAAGATTGATTTCTGCATCAGAAGTGATTTCTACAGAGCTGGTTTCAAGATTGACATCAGCCGAAATTCCGTTTACACTGTTTAGTTTTTCTGAAATCTTTTTCTGACAACCAGAACAGGTCATTCCGAGGATATTATATTTTTGTAGCATAAGTCATAATTTATGGTACAAATTTCCAAAATATAGATTGAAGACTGTTATAGATTTAAGGATAATTGTTATAAAATTTTGTGGTTGACATTTTACAGATAACCTAATTTATACAATAAGTTAAGTTGTTTTTAAGCAAGATTTTATTGAGCAATTTTTTTAATATCTGCTACTTCCAGAATTTGTTTTGAATAGCCTTTTTCTGAGATATTAATCATTGCTCTACCGACTTCTTGTAATGTTAATGAGCTTTTCGGAAAAAGTGTAGGGTAGAATGCCCCGAAAATTTTAAAAATTGTTTTTACGTTTTTCTGCTCTTTAAAATGTTTCATAAAACCTGGTCGGAAATTGTATTGTCCTTTAAAATTCAATTTCATTAAGGCATTTTCAGTTTTTCCTTTTACTCTTGCCCACATTATTTTGCCTTTTTCTGAGCTGTCTGTACTTTTACCGGATATATAATTGAATGTCATATTTGGGTTCAAATCTAATAGCTAAGTTTTCGTTGCGTGCGAAGCACGAACAATGAAAACCCTGTTGAACGGAAGCTTCGGGAGCTTTTTTCAGCATTATGGGTTTACCGACGAAGGATTTTAAAGATATACAGGAGACTTTCAGAAAGGTCTCTTTTTTTGTGGGTGAATTTGATGGTTTTTCTTGGTTTTATCGTGTTTTCCTTCACTTTTAGGCATAAATACCCTTACCCAAAATGCTAGATTTTTGGCTTTTCAAAGTTTTGGCTCATCTCCAAAAACCAAAGGGGCGGACCGCGCAAATCGAACGTTGCAATCGTTACCAAATTCCCAACTTTGCAGCAACTACATTTCGGCTGAAAAGTTTTGGGTGGAAATTTTCCTTTGGGCTGAATGCCTAAATTCTGTTGCAGATTTTTTAGCTTCATTCGTTTCCATGTGCTGCTGAGAAAACCGTAATGGCGGATTTTCACAAATCTTTTCGGCAAAATATGCATCGCAAAACGGCGGATAAACTCCTCATGGCTCAAAACCATCTGCTTTTTGATGCCTTTTTGGCGGTAATCTTTGTACTCCAACGTTACATTTTCCGCATCAACTTTCCTGATTCTCTGGTTGCTGATCGCGATTTTGTGCGTATATCTTCCCAAATATTCCACCACAGATTTCGGGCTGCCAAAGGGTTTTTTAGCGAAAACTACCCAAGGTTTTTCCCAAAGTTTTTGTCTGAGTTTTTCATAAGTTTCTGCTTCATTTTTTCGGTTTTCAAATTGATTTTCATCATTTTCCGTCTGATTTTTATTACATTTTAATGATAACCGAACCTTCAGCTTCTCACAAAATTTAGCCCTGAAAACTTTGCTCAAAGCCTTTACAGGAAACAAAAAATTACCGTCGCTTCTGATGTTTTTCCAAACTCCGTTTTCATCCACGCCGCCACCCGGAACGATGCAGTGCAAATGCGGATGCAGACTCAGATTCTGTCCCCAAGTATGCAAAATAGCGATCATTCCCATTTTTAAACCTCGATTTTCACCAAAGGTTTGCAGCGTTTCCCAAGCCGATTCAAATAAAATATCATACAACATTTTCGGAGCATGAAGTGCGGTTTTGTTCAGCACTTCCGGAACGGTAAAAACCACGTGAAAATAAGGCACTGGAAGCAGTTCGGTTTCCCGGTTTTCAATCCATTTTTCGCGGTTTTTGCCCTGACATTTCGGGCAGTGCCGGTTTCGGCAGGAGTTGTAGCTGATGCTGATATTTCCGCATTCGTCACAAGCGTCAATATGACCGCCCAAAGCCGATGTACGGCACTTTTTTAACGCAAATAAAGTTCTTAATTGCCAGGAATTTAATCCTAAATTTTCTAGTTTTGAACCTAAAATATTCAACACATCTGCGACTTCGTATCGAGGTTGAGATTCAGGTTGAGCAGACTGTATTTTTGAGATTTCTAAACGTTGATTTTCATTAAATTTAAAGCTTGAATTTTGGCTTTTAACAAATTCAAAACCAACTACTTCGCTCTGCATTCCTCAAACAAAGTATCCAGTGGAGAGAAGAGTTTTTGGGTAGAAAGTTGGGCGATTTGAAGGTAAACGAGGGTCGTTTCGATGTTTTCGTGGCCGAGGAGATTTTTGATGCTCACAATGTTCATCCCATCCTCCAAAAGATGCGTCGCAAAACTGTGCCGAAGCGTATGAACACTCACTTCTTTCAATATTTTTGCCGTTTTTGAAGCCTGTTTCACCGCCCATTGTACGCCACGTTGCGAATATCTTGAATCGAATTCTCCACCTGCACGATTTGCTCGAGGTTCTCCAAAGAGAAAATCTTCCGGTTTTTCCGCTTCAATATATTTTTTCAAACCCCGAATCAAATGTTCCGACAAAGGCAAATAGCGGTCTTTTTTGCCTTTTCCCTGAACCACTTTCAGCTGTTTTCGGTAAAAATCCAAATCGCATAAACGGAGATTTCTGACCTCCAGACAGCGCAATCCGCAACCGTAAAGCAACCCGATTAAGATTTTATGTTTTAAAAGTTTACAGCATGACAACATCTGCCAAACCTCCTGTTTACTGAGCACAACAGGCAGTTTTTTCTCTTTTTTAATTTCCGGAAGACTTAGATAATCGTAGCTCAAACCTTCCGATTTCAACAGAAACCGAAGTCCGTAAACCGTGTGTTTAAAATACGATTGCGAGGGTGATCTTGATTTTTTCTGAAGGTAAAAAAGGTAATCGTGGATCTGCTCAGGATCCAATTCTGTCGGGATTTTCCCGAAATGCAGCGACACCGCCGCGACGTGTCTGGAGTAATTATTGAACGTGCTCTGACTGCGTCCCAACACCGAAACCGTACGTTCAAAACGGCTTAAAAGTTCTGTAAAACCAGGCACTTCGCGCTTTGCCTGATTGATGATTTTGTTTTCTCTGAGCTCGTCTAAACTCTTTTTTTTGTAGCCATTCTATTGATTTTTTAATTAACTTTACAAAGTAACTGATTTATGCGATTGGGAAAGCTACCGAAGGTTTAGTTCAACAGGGTTTTAGCAAAATGGAGAGTAGTGTCAAAAGTTATTTTTGTGTATTTCTCTTCGTCTAAAACTATCGAACTAATTCCAGCACAATAAAAACAGGCATCATAGCCAATCAATTGATCATGGAAATTGTCTAACTGTAAAAAATCACTGATGATAAGTTCTTTCAGTTTTGGATGCTTTATACCACAAGACCTACGACTCACGCTTAGTATTTCGGACACTTTAATGTTTTGCAGACATTCAATTAAAACGCCTTCCCCCACCATTCCTGTTGTTCCGGTAATTATTATTTTCACTTTGTTGTATTTTGTGTTTTCTTTATTTGGCTTTAAGACTTTGGTCTTTTTATTAATCTTTAGTATCAGTTTCTTGCACCATATCCAAAGATCTTCTGTTATGAACTTTCAGTTTTTTAAATTCCGTAGGTGTAAATCCTGTAGTGCTTCTAAATTGTGATGATAAATGCTGCACACTTTTGTAGCCCAGTTTTCCTGCAATTTCTGTTAAATTGAATTCATTATAAAGAAGGAGTTCTTTTACTTTTTCAATTTTTTGAAGAATAAAAAACTGCTCAACCGTAATGTTTTCATTTTGTGAAAAGGCTTTTGATAATGAACTGTAATCTTTATGGAGTTCTACACTTAAAAATTTTGACAGTAAAAAGTTTTCATCAATATCAAGTTTTCCGATTTTAATGATGATTAAGTTTTTAATTTTATCGACTAATTGTTGCGTTGCATCTTTTATTCTTTCAAAACCTGTTTCCTTTAATCTATTTTCAATGAATTGAATGTCTGCTTTTGAAACTTCACCCTCGGTTTCTACTTCACCTAAACTGATTTGAGTAATTTTTATATGATGTTCGTTAAAAATATTTGAAACTGCAGCAATGCACCTTCCACAGACCATATTTTTTATGAAAATTTTCATAATGAATTATTGAGTCTGTCTTTCACAAATTCTACTTTTGTTTTTCCGTGTGCTGCAGGATTTCCGTTTTCATCAAGATTCACCATTACAATTTTATCAACGGTGATGATGGTTTGATGGGTCATTTTATTTCTTACATCACATTTTAGTGTAAGAGAAGTGGAGCCAAAAGATGAAACTTCAATTCCAATTTCGATAATATCGCCTTGTTTTGCTGAGCTCACAAAATTTATTTCAGAAATAAACTTGGTAACTACTTTTTTGTTTTCTAACTGAATCACTGCGTATAAGGCTGCTTCTTCATCAATCCATTGTAATAGTTTTCCTCCGAATAATGATTGGTTTGGGTTAAGGTCTTCTGGTTTTACCCATTTTCGAGTATGATAATTCATTTTATGATTGTTTTCAGTACAAATTTAGTTTTAAAAAAAAGCTTTTCAAAAGATTATTTAATGAAAAATTCATCATTTTTTTGCGATATTATTACAAGTTTTGAATAGAAGTGAATTAAACCTTTAAAAAGTTTTGATTTGAAGTTTTTAATTGTATCTTGCACCTGTTTATATTTGGAATCAATATCATGTTCATTATTATGTTGCTTTTCTTTTATATACCAATTTTATATATTAATTTTTAATTTTTTTTTAAAATGAACATTTTTGTTTCAAACATCAATTACGCAACTAAAGAATATGAGTTGCACGATTTATTCGCAGAATTTGGCGATGTATCATCAGCTAAAATTGTAACAGACAGAGAGACTGGTCGTTCTAGAGGTTTCGGTTTTATCGAAATGGGTGACGAAGAAGGAGGTCAAGCTATTGAGGCTCTTAACCAGAAAGAATTTAACGGAAAAATTCTTAACGTTTCTGAGGCTAAGCCAAGAGAAGAAAAACCAAGAAGAAGTTTTGATAATAACAGAAGCGGTGGTGGAAGTTATGGTAACAACCGTGGAGGAGGTAACTCTGGAGGTGGTTACGGAAACAACAACCGTGGAGGTAACGGAGGCGGCGGAAGTCGTTGGTAAAAAATTGGAGCGGCTTTTAAGCCGCTTTTTTTATGTCTTTATTTTAAAATTGATGGATAAAAATTAATAGTTTTTATTTAAATATATGCTTCGACTTCGCTCAGCATGACATCTCTAATAATAATTGTCTGATCAAAGTTTATTTGAATTTATGTCACGCTGAGCGGAGTCAAAGCGTTTTTACAATAAATCTTTTATTTATTCAACTTCAAAATCCAAAAAACCAACAACTAATTTTCATTCTTTTTCTTCTTCTTTTTCTTATCCTTTCCTTTCTTGTCTTTTTTAGGATTTAAGATTTCTTCAGCATATTCCAGTTTGGCTTCTTTTACTTTTACAGGTTTTATTTCGATTTTAAGGTCAAAATAAGTTCTAAGATCATTCTGTGAAATCAAATTTTCACTAAATAAAAACTCCAGAATTTCTTTTCCTGAATCATTAAAGAAATTATGTGAAAGTTCTTTCAATAAAAACTTTTTATAATCATCAAAAGGTACAATTACTGAGTACTTGAAAATTCTGCCTTCTTTTTCGGTAGACAAATAGCCTTTTTCAACCAGTATTTTCAGGTAAGTTGAAACAGTATTTTGATGCGGTTTTGGTTCTGCGTGCTGCTCCATAACGTCCTTTAAATAAAAGCTTTGGAGTTTCCAGAATAACTTCATTAAATTTTCTTCGGCAGAAGTAAGATGATTTATTTTCATAAAAAATTCTTAGTGTTGAAATTGAATATTGCAATAAAGATAAATAAAAGATACCAGAAAAGCTATTCCTGCGCCCATAAATACCTCTTTTACGGTGTGTCTTTTTAAAATCACTCTTGTAATTCCTACCAAAGCTGCAATTCCGAACCAAAAAATTCCTGCTTTCCAGTCGAATGCATAAAACAATGTGGCAACAAATATATTGAAAGCAGTATGCATCGAACTTTTAATATATAAATTACTGTATTGAAGCGCAAAAAGCAAGATTAAAATAAAAAGCATGACAAAATCAAGAAAACCATTCATAACGTAATGGTAAATTTGATAAGCAATAATGAAGACTGCAATAAAGATATATAAAGATTTTCTCTGTACCCGGTTTGAAACATCCATATTGGTATATCTGCCAGTTTTTACATTCCAAACCAACCAGGCAACTACCGGAATAATAACCATTAATAATATCGGAAGAAAATGAGAAGTCGCTTGTTTAAAGGTGTAATTCTGAAAACTCATATACAGAAAATAGATAAACAGAGAAACCAAAGGATTGAAAAAGTCTGAGATAATTCTTGAAATAATATGTAGTGCCGAAGTCTTTTTTTCTTCCATAAATAAGTTTGAAATGTAAATATAACATTATAAGTAAAAAAACAATTGCTGTGCATATAATAAAAACGAAGTTTTTTTTATATTTTTGCTCAACTATTTCATAATAAATAAGCAAAGGCTAACACATGAAAGAATTTTCTAAAGAGATATACCTGAAGTGGTATGAAGATATGACAATGTGGAGAAGGTTTGAAGACAAATGCCGTTCTCTTTATCTAAAACAAAAAATCAGAGGTTTTTTACATTTGTACAACGGTCAGGAAGCTATTCCGGCTGGTTTTACGCATGCAATGGATTTAACTAAAGATAGTATGATCACTGCTTACAGATGTCACATTCATCCAATGGCAATGGGAGTAGACCCTAAAAGAATCATGGCAGAACTTTGTGGTAAAGCTACAGGTACTTCCGGAGGTATGGGTGGATCTATGCACATTTTCAGCAAAGAACACCGTTTTTACGGAGGTCATGGTATTGTAGGAGGACAAATCCCTTTGGGAGCAGGTATTGCTTTTGCAGATAAATTTTTCGACAGAAAAGCTGTAAACATCTGTTTCTTCGGAGACGGTGCTGCAAGACAGGGATCTCTTCACGAAACTTTCAACATGGCAATGAACTGGAAACTTCCTGTAGTATTTGTTGTTGAAAACAATCAGTACGCAATGGGAACTTCTGTAAAAAGAACAGCTAACCACGAAGATATCTATAAATTAGGTTTAGGATACGAAATGCCGTGTCTTGCTGTAGATGCAATGGATCCTGAGAAAGTGGCTGAAGCTGCTTACGAAGCTATTGAAAGAGCAAGAAGAGGTGACGGACCTACTTTTATCGAAGCTAGAACTTATCGTTTCAGAGGACACTCAATGTCTGATGCAGAACCATACAGATCTAAAGAAGAAGTTGCTATTCATAAGAAAGATGATCCAATTGAATTAATCAAAGAAAGAATCTTGGCAAACAACTGGGCAACTGAAGAAGAATTGGAAACTTTGGATAACAAATCAAGAGATTTTGTAGAAGAATGTATCGAGTTTATGGAAAACTCTCCATATCCTGATGCAGAAAAAGTTTACGAGTATGTTTATGCTCAGGAAAACTATCCGTTCTTAGATAAATTAGAAAACTAAAAAATAATAATTAATTTGATATTCGAATTTGAGTTTCCCTAATCTCAAATCTCGAATCTCGAATCTCAAATCAATATAAATTATGGCAGAAGTGATTACAATGCCACGTCTTTCCGATACAATGACGGAAGGAAAAGTGGCTAAATGGCATAAAAAAGTAGGAGATAAGGTAAAAGAAGGAGATATTTTAGCCGAAATCGAAACTGATAAAGCAGTACAGGATTTTGAATCTGAAGTTGAAGGAACTCTTCTTTATGTAGGTGTTGAAGAAGGTTCAGCTGCTGCAGTAGATTTAGTTTTGGCAATTATCGGAAATGAAGGAGAAGATATTTCAGGATTAACAGGCGGAGCTGCTGCTCCCAGTGCTGCTTCTGAAGACAAAAAAGAAGAACCAAAAACAGAATCTAATACTACTGCAACTGAAGAAACTTCTGCGGAAGTTCCGGCTGGAGTAGAAGTGATTACAATGCCAAGACTTTCTGATACAATGACGGAAGGTAAAGTGGCGAAATGGCATAAAAATGTAGGTGATACCGTAAAAGAAGGAGATCTTCTTGCTGAAATTGAAACCGATAAAGCTGTTCAGGATTTTGAATCTGAATTTAACGGAATTCTTTTGAAGCAAGGTGTTGAAGAAGGTGGTGCTGCTCCTGTTGATACCGTTTTGGCTATCATTGGACCAGAAGGAACTGATGTTTCTGCGGTTGGAGCTCCAAAAGCTGCTGCAAAATCTACAGATCAACCAGCTGAACAAAAATCTGAAACAAAAACAGAAGAGAGATCGGTTGCATCAACTGCAAATTCTTCTTCAGACAGAGTAGCAATTTCTCCTTTAGCTAAAAAAATGGCTCAGGAAAAAGGAGTTGATATTAACAGTGTTCAAGGTTCGGGAGAAAACGGAAGAATCGTTAAAAAAGATATTGAAAATTATCAGCCATCTGCAAAACCTGCTGCTTCAGCTCCGGCCGCAAGTCCAGCTGCACAAGTTGCATTAAGTTTTGTACAAGGTGAAGATACGGAGACTCCAAACTCTCAGGTTAGAAATATCATTGCAAAACGTCTTTCTGAAAGTAAATTCTCTGCTCCTCATTATTATCTGATGGTTGAAATCAACATGGATAAAGCGATTGAGGCTAGAAAAGAAATCAATTCTTTACCGGATACTAAAATTTCTTTCAACGATATGGTGATTAAAGCGACTGCAGTTGCTTTAAGAAAACATCCGCAGGTAAATTCTAGTTGGGCAGGAGATAAGGTAATTCACAGAGGAAATATCAACGTTGGTGTTGCTGTTGCAATTCCTGACGGATTGGTAGTACCTGTTTTGAAGAATACTGACCAAATGAATTATACGCAAATTTCTGCTGCTGTAAAAGATATGGCTGGAAGAGCAAAATCTAAAGGTCTTAAAGCTAACGAAATGGAAGGTTCTACATTCTCTATCTCAAACTTGGGAATGTTCGGAATTGAAACTTTCACAAGCATCATCAATCAACCTAACGCAGCAATTCTTTCTGTAGGTGCAATTATTGAAAAACCAATCGTTAAAAACGGTCAGATTGTAGTAGGTAACATCATGAAGCTTTCATTAGCTTGTGATCACAGAGTTGTAGATGGAGCGACAGGAGCTCAGTTCTTACAAACATTAAAAACATATTTAGAAAGTCCTTTAACTTTGTTACTGTAACTTTTTAATATATAAATAATTAAAACCTCTCATTTCGAGAGGTTTTTTGTTTGATAATATTTAAATTTAAAAATATTAATTGAAAATATTAACCAATGACAGAAAAAGAGAAATGCCAGAACGGTTTATTATATGATGCAAACTATGACTCTGAATTATTAAATGACAGAATGGTGTGCAAAGACTTTTGCTTGGAATACAATCAACTTAAAAATTCAGAATTAGAAAAGAGAAAAGAATTAATAAAGAAAATTATTAAAAATTCAAAAGAAAATATAACTGTAGAACCTAATTTTTGGTGTGATTACGGATATAATATTGAGCTGGGTGAAAACTTTTATGCGAATCATAATCTAACAATTTTAGATGGGGCAAAAGTAAAGTTTGGAAATAATATTTTTATTGGACCAAATTGTAGCTTTTACACTGCAGGTCATCCAATTGATGTGAAACAGCGTAATGCTGGTCTAGAATACGCACATCCTATAACAGTTGGAGATAATGTTTGGTTTGGCGGAAATGTTGTGGTTTTGCCTGGAGTTTCTATTGGAAGTAATTCGGTAATCGGAGCGGGAAGTGTAGTGACAAAAGATATTCCGGCTAATGTAATTGCTGTAGGGAATCCATGTAAAGTAATTAAAAATATTGCTGGATCCGAATAAAATATATATTTTAGTAAAAAAAATATCTAAATGAAGAGAATTATTATTGGGGTTTTTTCCTTTTTAAGTGTGACGCTTTTAGCTCAGAATCAACGTTTTTCTTACGAATACAGATTCATTACAGATTCTACTAAAACGAATGAAGTTGGTACAGAAATCATGTATCTGGATGTAGCCAAAAAAGGTTCGAAATTCTATAGCCAAAAGAAAAGTATAGCTGATTCAATACATCAGGATAGAATAACGAAACAGACAAGAGATTTTACGGGTATTGATTATGGCTTAGTTCCATTTGTTGTCGAAAAATCTTATCCTGATTTTAAAATAGATTTCTTTAACAATCTGGACATGAATAAATATAAAGTTTCTGATAACAGATCAATGAACTGGAAAATTTTACCTGAAAAAGAGAAAATTGGCGAGTTTAATGCTCAAAAAGCATCTCTTTATTTTGCAGGCAGAATTTGGACAGCATGGTTTGTCTCTGATATTCCTATTCAGGACGGACCCTATAAATTTCATGGTTTGCCGGGATTGATTATTAAAATTGAAGATAAAACAAAATCACATTCTTTTGCTTTAAAAGAAATCAAAAAAAGTAATTCTAATCAGGAATGGGTAAGTGATAATGAGAAAAAATCTTTTGGAAATACTGTTGTAATTGACCAGGAAAAATACAAAAAGCAAGTCATTGATTCTAGAAATAACCCTACAAAAGGAATGCGACAAATGTTATCCGGAAACACAAAAGTAATGATGATCGATGAAAATGGAAAACCACTGGATATTGAAAAAATGCTACGAGAGCAAGAGAGAGATGCCAAAGCAAATAATGCAAAAAATAATAATTTTTTAGAATTAGATTTACTAAAATGATAAATTATTAATTTATATATGGAATAAGTTAATAAAATAAAAACTTGTTGAAATTTTTCAACAAGTTTTTTTAGTTTCTTACTCACATCCTCCAATGACCATTGCTTGGGATAGTTTACAATACAAAACAAACCTTATAATTATAACAGGCTTGCTTTTTTTATTTAATCTTCCAGTGAGTTCCGTTTTTTGGTGGATCTTCTGGCCCAACTTCTAATCCAGATTGAAGAAGTAATGATAAAGAATCATTTTTTTTGATTCCAGTAAGTTCATCCACTTTCCAATGAGTTCCATTCTTTGGTGGATCAGTTTCTGCATTTTCTACAATTATAGAATCAATGCCATTTCTTTGAAATTCTACCTCAGGATTTTCTTGTTTCAATGATGACTGAAAAGTCTCTTCTGCGGGGCTTTCATCGTCTTGTCTACAACTCGTTATTGTGCAGATTCCCGCTGCTATAAGGCTGAGTACAATAAATTTTGTTTTCATTTTATTCTAGGATTAATGATTATATTTGCTTATAATTTATTTCTTCGAAAGTAATCAAAAATATATGTTTTAACAAATACATTGGGGTTCGATTTATAAATTTTTACCATGCAAAAATACATTAATTTTAATAAATATAGTGTTAATTAATTAAACTGTTATCTTATAATAGCTTATAATAAATAGTTTTTGTGTATTTTTGAATGAAATTTCTTAGAAATATTTGATGATTAAAAGAATTTTTACATTTAGTTGCATTTTCATTATAAGTATAATGTATTCGCAGGATTATTACTCAAAGCTTAGAGAAAAGTACTGGGCCTATGAAGAAAATGATCCTAAGGCACTTGTATATGTAAATCAATATATTAAAAAAGCAAAGTCAGAGAAAAATTATTCTGAACTTTTTCAGGCCTATAAAGATGCAATTCTGTATTCTGAAAACCAAAAAATGATTTATGCAGATAGTGCTTTAGTTGCTGCAAAAAATTCTGGAAATAATGATTTAATGGGAGATGCTTATCTTAGTAAAGGAGCAATATATTATTTTAATCAAAGGAAATTTCAATATGCTTTAGAAGAATATCTAAAAGCATACGAATATCTAAAGGATTCAAAAAATGAGTTTTTAAAGTATCAGAATATTTATCATATAGGCGTTGTAAAAAGTTATCTTGGATATTACGATGAAGCTCTTAAGATATTTAATGAATGTATTGATTTTTTTGAAACAAAAATAGATGGTGACATTAAAAAAAATATTATTTTCAATAATACTAAAGGATATCTAAACTCTCTCCATCAGGCAATTATATGCTATCAGATGTTAGGTAAAGATGAGCAGGCCAACCAACTTTTGAATATAGCAGAAACCAAAATCCCCAAAACAAAAGATTTTTATTTGGAAACCAGTTACTTCACAAAAAGTTTAGGTGTTTCTGAGTTTAAAAAGAAAAGTTATAAAAAAGCTATTTATTATTTTGATAGAGCACTTCCTGAGCTTTTAAAAGTTAATGATTTTACATGGGCTTCATATATTTATTTCTATAAAGGTAAAAGTTACGAGCTTTTAGGTGATTTAAATCTTGAAGTAGAAAATTATAGAAAAGTAGATTCTATATTCAATAAAAATGAATTTATCCTTCCTGAATTACGCAGCAATTATGAAGAGTTGATAGAATATTACCGAAAAAATAACAATCATAAAGAAGAGTTATATTATACCAATCAACTTCTTAAAGTTGATAGTGTGATAGCTTCAGATTTTAAACATCTTTCTACGCGGGTTTATAAGGAATATGATACAAAGATGCTTCTGGAGACAAAAGAAAACTTAGAGAAAACAAATTCTTACAGTAGATTACTCATATTTCTTTGTTTAGCAATTATTACAGCACTAGGAATTATAATGTATTACAGAATCCAAAAGCAAAGAAATATTCAGAAAAATTATGACGAGTTATTAGTAAAGCTTGAAGAAAGCAATCATGCTGAAGTAATTACTTCTCCTGTAATAGTTGAAGTGATTGATACAGGAGATAAAAATATAAAGTTTGATAGCAGTATTGTAGAAAAGCTTTTAAAGGACATTCATACATTTGAAAATAAACAGGGATACCTAGAACAAGGTATAACCCTTAAGAAACTAGCAGAGCAGTTTAAAACAAATACTTCTTATCTTTCACAGGTAATCAACGAATATAAAGGAAGTAACTTTAATACTTACATTAATGTTTTGAGAATCAATTTTGCAACGCAGAAGATTTATCATGATAAAGAATGGAGAAAATATTCTATTGAGCATATTGCTTCTGCTGCAGGTTTTAGCAACAGGCAAAGCTTCTCAAATATTTTTCTTGAGCAAAATGGTATAAGACCTGCTGATTTTATAAAAAAAAGAATTAAAGAATTAGAAGATCAAAATAATTCTTAGTTATAAAAAACAGGCCTATTAAAATGAAAACCGAACTTCTTTGAAGTTCGGTTTTTCTATTAATAAAATGTGATGATGGTGTCTAAATTAGAATTGTAGAGAACAGGGTTCTTATTCCTAGATTGTCCGAACCCTGATGTTCTACATGAAAACTGAATGATGAAAAGTTATTATATATGAATGATTAAGTGTCTCGTTTTATCTGTTACAAATATATCATCATAAAATTTCATCAACAAAACATTGTGGGAGTTATTTATAAATAATGACGTAATAATTCGCAAAAAAGCACCAAGCTTTAGAGTTTTAATTATCTTATAATCAATAACTTGTTTTTTTATTTTATGAATTTAAATTAAAATATTATCTAATATAGAATTCTAAATAAAAATTAAAACTAAATTTAATTTTATCAATATATCCGCATCAAATTATAATTTAGAATAAAAAAAGCTGAATAATATTATTCAGCTTTTTTATTGTTTTTCTAATCTAAAGGTTTTCTACCAGAAATAATATTGTAAAGAACTACAATTACTGCAATCACCAGTAAGACATGAATTAAATAATTGGTACTGATTCCAGGAATAATGTTCAGCATTCCTAGAAGCCAAACAATAATACAGATAACGGCTACTAACCATAATACGCTTTTCATAATAATATTTTTTAAGATTTATATATTATTGTTAGCATATTGTGTGCCTTTCATAAAAATTATCCGCTATTATAAATAAAATTAAGAATTTAATAGTCTTTTTGCATAACTAACAAAAATAAAATGTGTATATTATATATTCAAAGCTATAGAGTTCTGTAGGCAGTTTTTAAGCAGTTGACAGTGAAAAGTGTAATACTTACAAATACTTTTCTCAAAATTGGCTCATGAACGAAACGAACTGTTAGTTTTTCTATATTTATAAGTGTCTTTATGGAAAAACTAATAATTACATCTACAGATATTTACTGAAGTACTAACTAATTTTCGATATTTTGCTCAAAAAAATTTACGTTTTATTATTCAAATTCAATCTAGTTAACTATTTATGTATATTCCAAAAATATCTAAGCTTAAAATCAGTATTAAAAATTGAGAATAAAAGTGGTGAAAAATTAAACCCTCCTTGTGGGAGGGTTTAATAAAAACACAAATGATGAAAAAAAAATTTTCATTTCAAATATACTCAAAAATAATAATATCTATGTGAATTAATTAAAATAAATTTCACAGTCTCTTTTTTCATTTCAAGTTTTTATAAATTTCTATTGTGAAATAATTTTAAAATTAGATTATTATTTAAAAATTTACAATGAACCTGTTTAAACTTTTATTTTTCTGAGGAATAAAATAGAAAAAGCGAGATAATGTAGATTTACCCAAGTTAAATTTAGTGTTTCAAACCTTATTAATAAAGCTTTGAAACTATCCAACCATGCATTTGCTTTTTCTATTTTGAATCTTCTTTTATACAGTTCATCATCAAAATATTTTTCATTCTTTGTATCTCCGTTACGAGGATTCTCTTTAATATTCCCAATTATTTCTTTTTTATCCAGCATATCTCTGAATTTTTTACTGTCAAAACCAGAGTCTGCATTGAGAAATAATCCCTTACACTTTATATCAGCATTATCGAGAAGACCGAAAATCTCTTCCAAAGTATCTTCAATATTATAAAGATCATGATGTTCACCGCTTATTGGCTTTCCCATTGAAAGCATTTGTCCCTGATTATCACAGATAAAAATACAATTACTGTCTTAGATGATTTTCTTCCCTGATAGCCTACCGATTGTCCTCCTGTTTTACTTCGGGTATGGCTTCCATCCAATTGGACACTGGAAAGATCTAATTTCCTTTTATTATTCTGGAGAAGAGAAATCCAAATTCGTTTGAAAGAACCATCTTTACTCCATTTACTGAAATAATAATAGACGAGTTGCCAGCTTATTGTTTCTTTTGAAAAGTATTCTTTAAGGCTTAATTCCCGCCATTGACAGCCCGTTTTTAATCGTTTAATAATAAGTTTAAAGATTTTTCCTAAATAAAATCTCGTGGAAAATCCTCGCTTGCCTTTGCTTAAATGAGGTAAAATCCATTTTTCCAGTTTATCTTTGCTTATGAGTTCCAGATTTTAGTTCTTTTTTTTGCAACTCTAAATTGCTAATTTTCTGGAAACTCTTTTTCTAAAAAGTTTAAACAGGTTTATTATTAAAAACATAAATATTTTCATTTAAATGTGATATATATTAATTTTGTAATAATCTTTATCAATAAGTATTTACACTTACTGATATATGAAAAGTAAAATTTAGAATGATTTAAACGTTAAATAAAGAATCAGGTTATATTCCTAATAATTATGCAGGTAAAATTAATAAAGCCAAAGAAAGTTCCTGGAATTCCGTTGCAGGTGAAGGGAAATTTCCATGACACCGAAAGTATCCAAAAATTTGAAAATATTCATGAAGCTGAGCTAAAATATAATATACTTAAACAACGTTTTTTTGAAATAAATAAATGGGGAAACTATTCCAAAGAAAATATTACAGTATTCACATTATGTGATTCTTCAGGAAATATAGTACAAAGATTGCCTTTAATAGGAGATTATATCAAAATATTACTGTCTGAAATAAAAAATCCTAAGACTAATGATTATCAATGGGTACGTATTGATATGATTGATAAAACAAATCCTAATCGTATAATGATGCAATGCCGACCTTCAAAATTACCAAGAAATGAGTTTGCAGGAAAAACAGTACATTTTCACTCAGTAAATACTACTTCTACATTTGTTATTTCTAAAGGGAATGATTATGTTAAGATGGCAATTTATGGAAGAAACGAAAAGCCTAATCAAAATACAGATATAATTAGTAGTGTAAAAAATATGTTCATTGCTCTTGGTAGAGTGGTTGGTTCATCAAAAATTCAATGGAAACAACTCACTGATGGTATGGTAAGTTTAAAATAAAATACCACATCTGTCATTTTGTTGTTGTTTTTTATCATAAAAGCATACAATTTGCTCTATGCAATTTAAAGAAATAAAGATTCAGTATATTATTTTATGCTGAATTTTTATTTTAAACCATAATCACAAAATATATGAATAGATTACAACTTAATGGTAAAACAGCTTTAATTACTGGAGCCGACAGCGGAATAGGAAAATCAGCAGCTTTACTTTTTGCAGAAGAAGGTGCCAATATTGCGATTATTTTTCATTCGGATATTGAAGATGCCGAAAAGACAAAAAGTGAAATCGAATATTTAGGACGCCAATGCTTGATTTTTAAAGGAGATATAAATGATAGTAGCTTTTGTCAAAAGACAACAGAAGAAGTGATCGACAAATGGGGAAGTATTGATATCTTGGTAAATAACGCAGGAATTCAGTTTCCAAGTGATGATATTGCCAAGCTAAAAGAAGAAGATATTCGTACTACTTTTAATTCAAACATCATCGGAATGATTCTTCTTACAAAAGCGGTTTTTCCTTATTTAAAAGAAGGAAGCTCTATCATTAATACAACTTCTGCAGTAGCTTACCAAGGTCATGAAGAACTACTGGATTATGCAGCAACTAAAGGAGCGATTGTTTCTTTTACAAGATCTTTAGCTTTACAGGCAAAACCGAAAGGAATAAGAGTAAATGCAGTTGCTCCGGGACCTGTTGAAACACCGCTTACAGAAGAAACTTTTAACGAAAAAGAGGAAGATGAGAATAAACCACCCTTGCAGAGAAATGCAAGTACTGAAGAAATTGCACCGTCTTATCTTTTTTTGGCAACCTCCGCTTCAGCACAAATGACAGGACAGGTTTTGCATCCCAATGGTGGAATTATTGTTAACGGATAATTTAGAAAAAATGAATGTAGAAATTTTAGGATTAATTGCTGGTGCTTTAACTGCTATTGCATCAATGCCGCAACTCATCAAAGTAATCAAAACAAAAAATGTAGAAGATATTTCCTGGTTGATGCTTGTGATTCTGATTTCCGGACTTTCACTTTGGGTTTGGTATGGTTTTGAACAGGATGAATTGCCTATTATTTTATCAAATTCATTTGCCGTTTTGGTAAACCTGACCTTATTAATCTGTTATTTTATTTTTAAAGATAAAAATTGATATAAATAGATATTTAATTATTCAAATTTTTAATAATTTTCCCTGAATCAGTAATCAACAAATACTGATATTCAGGGAATTTTTTGATTAGCTTCAAACCTTCCTTTTTTCCTAAAACCATTATTGAAGTACTGAAACCATTTGCCATTGTTGCATTAGGTCCTACAACAGTAACGCTGGTTAATCCGGTTGAAGGATAACCTGTTTTGGGATTCATAATGTGAGAATATCTTTTGCCGTGAATTTCTGCATATTTCTCATAACTTCCCGAAGTGGTCACTGCATTTTCTTTTAAATAAAGAACTGCAGCAATTTTATCGTCTTTAAAAGGATTATTAATTCCAATTGCCCAAGGTTTTCCATCGGGTTGAGTTCCCCAAGTTGAAATGTCACCTGAAGCATTGATAATTCCTGCTTTTACTCCAAAACTTTTTATCAATTCTCTGGTTTTATCAGCTGCATAACCTTTTCCTATCGATCCGAAACCAATCTTCATTCCTTTGTTTTTCAAAAAAATAGTAGAATTGGTTTTATCTAAAATAATATTTTGATAGCCTACATTTTTTACAGAATTTTTTATAGATTCTTCAGAAGGTAATTCGTTCATAGAATCATCAAACTTCCAGATTTTATCCATTGCAACGATGCTGATGTCGAAAGCTCCGTCAGTTAAATTAGAAAAATAAATTCCTTTTTCTGTTAAAGCAAAAACTTCGGGATCAACTTTCACAGGCTTTATTCCTGCATTTCTGTTAACTTCCGAGATCTGAGTTTCCGGTTTCCATTCTGAAATTAAATTTTCAATTCTCCGGATTTCATCTATAGATTTATCAATGTTTTTTTCTGCCAAAAGAGAATCTTTATCTACCAAAGTAATTTCAAATTTACTTCCCATTAAAGTAACCAATCTGCTTCTTTCAACTTGAGCAAACATTGATGTTGACGATAGTATTAAAAATAAATAAGAGAAATTTTTTAGGCTTTTCATGTGCTTTAACATTAATAACAGTCGGTTAAAATTTGTCCGTTTGCTTTATAAATTTCGTAATCTTTATTTTTCAGGGCATACAACCTTCTTAAAGTATCTTCCACATCATGCTGCATTTTTAGTGCACCACAAATCATGATGAAACCTCCGTTTTCTAATGAATTGATAAACAATTCGGCATCTCTTTCAACCAAATCCATTACATATTGAGAATTTTCTTCTCTAGAAAATGCCAAATTAAAAGACATTAATTTTCCTTTTTTGATATTTTCATGAGCAAAATATTCGTAATTAACAGTCAATTCATTTGATTTTCTGAAACCACAATACAAATGAGTTTTTGTTTTTCCGGTTTGCTCCTCAATCATTCCTAAAAATGGTGCAATTCCGGTTCCATTTGCGATCATCATTACTTCAGAAGCCTTTTTAGGAAAATGGAATTCTGAATTTTTAATAATTCTTGCTTTTATTTCCTGATTTTCTTTTAAACTATGCAAAAATCCTGATCCAAGACCATTTTCATGAAGTTTTACAACCAATTGGATCGCTCCATTCACCTTTCCGATAGAATAGAATCTTTCTTTATGATCATTTTCAGGATAAATGGCAAGCAAATCTCCGGATTTAAATTTTACTAATGAATTTGGTTTTAAAATCACTTTAAAAGTTGTCACTTCATCAACGATTTCACTTTTACCAACAACTTTCATTTTCTTTAAAGAAGGAACTTTTTCGCTGTATAAAGATGGTGCAGTTGCCAAAGGAATCATGGTTTCATAGCTCCATTTCTTCGCCCATTCTGCAAATTCTGCCGTTGATTTATCGTTGACTGTAAAAAGTTCAAGCTGAGATTCTGCCCAGTTTTGTTGGGATAATAATTGGTCAACTTCAATTGCAAAACCACAAAAATCTTCGTAAGATTTTGATCCAAAACCAACTACAGAATATTTAATCTTTTGATTCTGAGAAATTTCTTTTAAAAGCTTTTTAAAGTTGGAAGCATTGGTTGGAGCTTCACCTAAACCATAGGTTGAAGTAAAAATTATAAATTGCTCTACTTTAGGATATAATTTGTATTGATTAAGCTCTGTAATGAATGATTTTTTTCCGTCGGATAAAAGTTGAGAATGAATTTTATTGGCAAAACCTAAAGTTGAACCGTTTTCTGAACCTACAAAAATCACAATTTCTGCATTTTCAGCTTTGTACTTATTCTTGATTTTATTTCTGGTTCGCTTAAAAGTAATGACGAAACCTGAATAAATAAACATCAAGATTCCAATGGAAGAAAGTCCTAAAACGATCGACCAAAGAACGCTTCCACGACCTGTATGAAAGGTTAAACTTAGGTTTTCATAAATAAGAGTGAGTGGATATTTTTCCTCCTTTACAATTTCACCATTGATTTGGTTGACGGTAATCTCTCTGTCTTTTAGTTTTAAAACAAAAAATTCTTCAGCATCATCTTCAATAAAAGGAAATTCTATTTTTTTTACTTTACTGAGTTTTGTTTCCTTAAAAATAGGGAAGTCTGCTAACTTTATCTGAGTTTCAGAATTAGTAACTTTATGAGCAATCTTTTCATTTTTTCCTTTTGGTATCAATTCAAACCGATGCAGGAAAAGATAAGTTCCTGTTACAGAAACTACTAAAATTGGAATTAATAAAATTCTTCCAGAAACGACATGCAAATATTGCGAGAAAAAGTCTTTTTTGATATTGTCGAAAAAATGTCTGATTCCATTTTGCCTTTTAATAATCAAAATCAGCCCTGAAATACTTATGATCATTAATAAAAAAGAAACAACTCCAACCGTAAATCTTCCAGTTTCTTTTAAAAATAAAGATCGGTGCAGCGAAGTTATCCAATTGATAAATTTACTTTTCTCAACAGGTTTTCCTAAGATTTTTCCGGTTTTTGGGTCGATGTATGCTTTGATGTTTTCACCATTATCGTCTAAACCTTCCAAGGTTACAAACTGATTGTGATCAACACTAATCTCCGTAATTTCCGGAAAAACCTTGCGCAGTTCCGGTAAAGACTGGGCAAGGTTTATGTTACTGAAATCGTCAACTCGATAAGGCTGAACTTTTTCCTGTGCAGCATCGTAAGCTAAAATAATTCCTGTGGTAGAGGCTACGATTAAAAACAGGAATGTAAGTATTGCTAAAGTTAAATGGGCATACCTCCAAATCGATAAGGTCATTTTTGGATTTTTTTATAACTTATTAAGTTTTACATATCGAATGTAACCTTTTCCTTCTGTTTTTGCTGTAATACCTTCAGTTGTAAAAGGTAGCTCTACATCTGAAACGTTGTATTTTTTATCTTCAACAGCCGTTTCAAAACGTACTTTGTAACCTTTGTTCAGATATTTGTCTTCAATAGAAAATGTAGAAATACTTCTGTCTCCATCGGCTACAGAAGCTCCTGTGATTGCATTTAATTTCACAGGTTTTTTACTCTGAAATTTATGCCATTCTTTTAATGTATCATGCCATTTTGTATCAGGACCCATCACATAAAGTGTTTTTTCATATACACCTTTTGGATTAATTAAAGAAACTACAACATAAGCACCTTCACCGCCATAACTGGTCAACTGAAGCATACATTTATATTTTGAAGCCTGTGCATTGGCAAAACCTGCACAAAATAAGGTCATTAAAATTCCTAAAGCCTGAATTTTAAAATATTTCATATTATTTTATTTTAAAAAGTCGATTGATACGTTATTATTTTTTAAGCTTTCATTTTCTGAAGCAAGATCATAAGCAGTTTCGTCAAATTCTGTTTTGATGGTCTTATTGGCACCCAAAGAAACCAGATATTTCAAAATTGTGTCATCTTTTGCTACCAAAGCTGCTTTTTGAAGAGCAGTCATACTTTCTTTGTTAACAGAATTTACATCAATTTTTAGATCGCTCAATTTTTTCAGAAGATCAAGATCATTTTTTGCAATCGCTAGATGAAGTAATGTATTACCATCTTTTTGTGAAGCAGTAACATTTACATTATTCGATTGAAGAATATTTAATTTTTCTGAAAATTCATCAGGACCTCTTTGTGGACCAGGTCTGTAAGACTGAATTAAATAATAAGCTAAATTATTTCCTTTAGCATCAACAATTTTTGCGTCTGCTTTATTAGAAATTAAAAATTTTACAATCTCTGCAGAACCACTTTGGATAGCCTGGGTTAAGGCAGATTCTCCATTAGAATTTACAGCATTGATGTTTTTGGTTTTTGCTGCAATTGCTTTTACATTTTCAAGATCTCTTCCTCCTGAAGCAGTAATTAATGCATTATTTCCTTCACTGTCGGTTTTATTGGCATCAACTCCTTTGCTGATTAGATAATCGATGATTTCTTTCTGATTATTTTTTCTTGCAATAATCTGTAAAGCGTTTGCTCCGTTTGCATTGGTTGCAGAAGGATTTAACTTTACTTCATCAATTAAATACTGATAAACAGGAAGTGTATTTGTAACAGCTCTTGTTCCTGCTGCTGCATTGACCAAAGCTTTATCTGAAGCTTTAACTCCTTGGTTTTTTAATGATTTTAAAAGCTCGATATTTCCGAAACTCGCCGCATAATCAAAAGCAGTTGCTCCGGTGTCATCTACATCCTTTATAGAAAGACCTTTTGAAGTGAAAAGTTTTTGTAAAGAACCATCTTTATCGTTTCCAATCGCCAAAAGTAAAATATTGGCTCCGTTTTTATATTTGTGTTTCGGATTTACACCAGCTTTGAAGAATGTTTCGTAGACTTTTGGATCATTTAAACCAAACATTGCAGCAAAAGCAAGAGGCGTTAAACCTTTTGTATCTAATTTATTAACATCAGAACCTTTAGAAATAAAATATTCAATGATTTCAGGATTTCCAGCCATTGCAGCCCAGTGAAGATAAATTCTACCATCATGAGTAAGCTTGCCTACTGCATTTCCTCTTTGCTCTAAAAGAAATTTTACAGTTTCCAGAGGAGCTTTATTGGTAAGGGCAAGAGAAACAGGATCGAAAGTACTTCCATTAAATTCAGAGGCACTGTTTCCATTGGATATTTCTTGCTTTACTTTTTCTACATTAGGTTTAGATTTCCAAAAATCTGCCTGTAATAAAGTGTTTTTTTGAGCACTGATTATTACAGAAAATAATAATAGAGCAGAATACAATATCTTTTTCATTGTTATTTTTATTTATTCTAAATACTGAACGCAAAATTAGTGTTTCCTATCGAGGTTGAAAAGGAAAAAATACAGAAATTTGAGCCTTAATTATTGATTAATATCATTAAATGAATAAAACCAGCAAGCCTTAAAATAGTTTATGCGTTAGGTCATAAAAAATTATAGCGAAAGTTTATAATTTTGAATGTATAGATAGTATCAATCCAATTTTATTTGTCTATGTTTATAACTCAAGTTTTTTAAGACTGTCAATATTTTTTTGACAGTCTTTTTATTTTTAATAATGATTCGCAGATACCACAAATTTTATGGTTGGCAATAATTTTGTTTTAACTGAAGAAATATTAGTTTATGAAAAATTCAGTGAAAATTGCCTTAGGTATTGTTGCCGGTGGAGTTTTAGTCTTTTTAAATCAAAAAAGAAAAGGAAGAAACAATAAAAATCACACATTTACGGCTCCAGATGGAAATCAGTACAAAGAAAATCAAATGTACCGAACTGCTGAAGGAGAAGTTTTTAAAAACGGAAAAAAGATTCGTCTCGAAACTCCGGAAAATATCCTTTCAACTCATAATCATGTAGATGCGAGTTTTAATAATCAACATCTGAATGATCATTACAATTCAAATCAGCAGGTTTCTTATCATCAAAAAGGAACTAGACATCGTTAAATTTAGCAATCATTGGCGCTGTAATTGGCTTTTTCCAATTCGTCTTCCATTTTTTCAATTTCAGCTTTAGATTGTTTTATCTTTTTTAAATTGACTTTAAGCTGTTTTTTTCCATCAGGAGAAATCCACAGTCCTTGAAGAATTTCTGAATTACGCTTCAGAAGCATAATTCCTGTATTATATTGCTCAACAAAAGTATATTGTTGAGCTTTTTCAGAAAAAGTAGTATCTAAAAGAATCCAGTTCGCAGTTTTGTTATCGGTGTATTTATAAATTCCGGAAGCAATAATACTCGGACAGCCTGTTTCTTCAATTTTCAGGTAAAATAAAATATTTATTTTTCCGTCGATGGTTCCAGTATATTTTTCTTGCTTAAGAATTTGCTGAGCATTGATTGCTAAAGATGAAAACAATAAAAGTAGAGTAGTGATAATTTTCATTTTATTCTTTTTTAAATAAAACCTTAATTTTTATCTGTATAATTAATACACTTAAATGTGATTTTTCAAAGGTAATTATTTTTTATAAATCAATTACCAAATATTTGTCGATGAAATGTAGGTTTATGTTGCAGATTCAAATTAAAAAAAGGTAGCTTTATTGGCTTATTTTTTGAATCTTCAAATAAAATGACATCATGTTTTTAGCAACTCTTTTAAACTTTACCTGGAAAGAATTATTCTTGGGAACCGAAGATTGGGGATTTCTCCTGGAAATTGTACTTCGTACGATCATTATGTTTCTTACCATCATTATAAGTCTTCGGATTTTAGGAAAAAGAGGGGTGAAGCAACTTTCAATCTTCGAGTTGGTTGTGATTATCGGATTAGGTTCTGCAGCCGGAGATCCTATGTTTTATAAAGAAGTGGGAATAGTCTCGTCCATGCTTGTTTTTTTGGTCATCATTATTTTATATTCTTCTATTACAGCATTGATAGGAAGATTCAAAAAATTAGAAAACTTATTTGAAGGAAAAGCAATATGTCTTATTGAGCACGGAGTTTTTGCCATCGACAATTTTAAGAAAGAAAATTTAGGAAGTGATGAGTTTTTTGCAGAATTAAGGGTGAAAGGTATTTCTCATTTAGGTCAGATTGAGTTTGCTATTGAAGAAGTTTCCGGAGAAATAAGTGTTTTCTTTAATGAAGATAAAGAGGTAAAATACGGACTTCCGATCATGCTGAATTCTTTGGATCATCCAATAAAATATATTAAAAAAGAAGGACATTATTCTTGCACATTTTGCGGTTTTACAGAAAAAAAAGAAGAAGGGAATGCGGGAAGCTGTAAAAATTGTGGCAAAGAAAATTGGGTTGAAGCAAGCAATAAAATAAGAGTGACATAAAAAAGTCCCCAACCTAAGTCAGGGATAATAATATAAAAATATGAAGTTTAATCGCTTCGTTTTTAAATGGCTGCTTTATGAAAAGAGCTTTTAAGAAAAACTGTCGTTTCTTTCCCAAAGAGACATGAAAAAATATTTTGGAATTCGTGAATGTATTTACATTTTATCGTATTCCCATAAATTTTTAAACCTTCAAAAATCTTTTTTGAATTTAAATCAATATCATACTTGATAAAAGATTCTGGTCTTTCATAGCGAATAATTTGTTGGTCTGAAGCGTAGGTTTTCAAAAAACCAAATTTCTCTAGCCAGTCTTCTGTAATCTGAATAGGGCTTATTTTTTCTGCCGGTACAGAAATAGCATGACTTTCATTTTCAATCTTAACAAAATAATCCTTTTCATTCTGGAAAATCTCTGTTATCGTAAAAATCTCTTTTTGATATTCAACAAGATTTTTAATTTTTAAATCTGTAACTTTCATATTATTAGATGGTGTGATATTTATTATGTTAAATAGTAATTACAAATACTATGCCTCACATTATGTATGTGGTATCTAATTGATATGAATTTTGAAATTTTTCGTTTTGAAAATAAAAATTATCCTTTTACCCCTTTTTTATAAACCTCCAAAGCTCTGTTTCGGGCAAAAGAATGTTCAATGATAGGCGTTTTTACAGCGTGTTTCTCAGGATTCCACTGATTGATGTATTTTAAATCTTTATCAAATTTTTTAGCTTGTTCACTCGGATTAAATATTCTGAAATATGGCGCAGCATCACAACCACAACCTGCAGCCCATTGCCAGTTTCCGTTGTTGGAAGAAAGCTCATAATCTAGAAGTTTTTCGGCAAAATAAGCTTCGCCCCATTTCCAATCGATGAGAAGATGTTTGGTAAGAAAACTTGCGACAACCATTCTTACCCGATTATGCATAAATCCTGTCTCATTGAGTTGTCGCATTCCTGCATCTACAATTGGATAACCTGTTTTCCCTTCACACCAGAGTTTAAATTCGTCTTCATTATTTCGCCAGTGAATGTTTTCATATTTTTCCTTAAAACATTTTGTGACAACTTTTGGAAAATGATACAGAATCTGCATAAAAAATTCTCTCCAGATTAATTCATTCAGCCAGGTTTCGTTATGTTCTGAAGCATATTTTACACATTTTCTGATAGAAATTGTTCCAAAACGCAAAGCAATTCCCAATCGTGTCGTTTGATCTAAAGCCGGAAAATCTCTGTTTTTGTCATAAGTTTCTATCACATTTTTATCTATAACAGGTTCAACGAAAACCATGTCTGTTTTTTCAAAACCAATTTCTTTCAAAGTATGAATGTCTTTAGTTTTAAATGCATAAAAATTTTTAATGTTAGTTTTTGCTAAATGAATTTCTGTTTGATGAAATTTTTCTTTCCATTTTTTTGAAAACGGCGTGTAAACTGTGTAAGGTAAACCATCGTTTTTTACAATTTCATTTTTTTCAAAGATGACCTGATCTTTAAAACCTTTAAATTCAACGTTATTTTTTTGTAAGAAATCATAGATTTCTTTGTCGCGCTTTATTGCTTGTGGTTCATAATCCCGATTACAGAAAACAGTTTCAACATCAAATTCGTTGATGATTTCTTTAAAAATTTCTAGTGGTTTACCGAGATAAGTTTTAATTCCTGATTGGTGTTTTTTTAATTCTTCATTAATTCCTTCTAAAGCCTGATGAATATAATCAACTCTTCGGTCTGATTTATTTTCAAGCTGATCTAAAATTTCGGTATCAAATATAAAAATTGGAAGTACTTTCTGGTCAGATTGTAATGCAGCATTGAGAGCAGTATTATCGGAAAGCCTCAAATCTCTGCGAAACCAGAATATATTAATTTTGTTCATCTTTTTTAAATTTATGAAAAAAGAAAAGATTCCACAGAATCATTTCGTAGCCATAGACTGTATCTTCAATAGGAATCGTTAAAATTCTGAAACCTATAAAATCTTTTGGATTGTAATTAACAATGGGAGAATCGAGTCCGGTTCCGGTGAGAATTCCATTAACGGCCAAAAATCCGGGCATTAAAACCAGATAAATAAAAGAAGCCTTACCAATCCATTTTACTTTTAAAACAAAATAGAGCACCATTAAAGTGATTGCTGTGGTAAGAAAAGTAACCAAAGAGTAAATTTTATCTTTAAATAAAATTGCTAAAATAATACAAGCAATAATTGAAATAAGCACAAAAACCTTTTCAACAGATGGTTTCCAGTCTAGTTTAAAGAATTTATCTAAACAGAAATACGTAAATACGCATGAAAATGGAATGCAGATAAAAAACAATAATTCCTCAATCGGAAGTCCGAAAAGTCGTTTGCCAATTAAATATTTATCATTAAACCACCAAACTCCATTTGCCGTGAACCAAACATCCCATGCAATAAAAAATAGAGCAACAATAATTGAGGAAAGCAAAAAAGCTTTAAAATGTCTGTGAAATTTAATTTTCGGATGAAAAGAAAATATAAAACAGATAATTATTGTGAAAAAATTAATCGCTAAATACGTGTATTGCAACATTTACGCTTTATTTTTATTAAAAAACATTTTAAAATACTTCACAGGAACCCATAGAAAACCGAAACATTCGCCATGCTCTTTTCCTATATGTTTATGATGCTGTTTGTGACCTCTTCGAATGGCCAGTAAGTAAGGATTTTTTGTATTCTTTAAAATCTTGAAACGCTGATGAATAAAGATGTCGTGTACGAAAAAATAAGCCATTCCGTAAATTGTTATTCCAAGAGAAATATAGAAATAAATATTAAAATTATTAATCGTTCCGTAATACATTAATGCAATGGTTGGAATAGCGAAAATGGCGAAGAAATAATCATTTTTTTCCATATGTCCTTCGTTGCTGTGATCGTGATGATCGCGGTGAAGAGTCCACAAAAAACCATGCATAATATATTTGTGAACTAACCAGGTAATTCCTTCCATCGTAAAAAATGTAGCTACAACAATTAAAAAATTCATGCTATTTTTTATTAAATGTTTCTTCTAAAATTTTAAATCGGTAATCGAAAATATGTTCCAACTTTTTCTTTACCATTACGCTGTGTGCAATTTCTCCTAAAAATCCAAAAGATAATTCATAACTTACTGTATCTATCATCAAAATACCTTTATCATTAAGAATAAACTCATGAAAATGATTCCATAGTTTGAAAGGACCTTTTTTCTGAAAATCGGTGAAGCTTTTCTCAAAGTTAACTTCCGTAATTTCGGTTTGCCAGTTTAGTTTAATTCCAAAAAGAGGTGAAACATAATAATCGATCAACATTCCTTTATAGATTTCATCATCAGAAAGCTGTGTTCTTACCACAAAATTCATGTCTTTTGGGGTAATTTCTGAAAGATTATTTGCCGAAGAGAAAAATTTCCAGGCAGTTTTTATATCGCAGTTAAGTTGTTGTTGACGCTTAAGCTGGTGTACCATTTTTTTTAATTTATATTTTATAGAAAAGACATTTTGTATTGCACATAGCTGCTCATCATTAAAGAAAATTTTCTACCGTTTGATATTCTGATTCTTTGGTTGATAATCTTATTGGCAGAGGTTTTTTTTATTTTTGTGAAAAGAGAAGTATAATATCGATAAGCCAGATAAACTCCAAACCTTGATGAATTGGGAAGTTTTTTGATCCCTTCTAAAGCTTCCTTAAACTCATCATAAATTTCTTTTTCAATTTGAGACTTTACAACATTATCAAAGTAAGAAATATCAACATTAGGGAAATAAGTACGTCCCAAAATCTGATAATCATCTTTCATGTCACGAAGAAAATTCACTTTCTGAAAAGCTGAACCCAATTTCATCGCAGAAGGTTTCAGTTGATTGTATTTTTCTTTATTTCCGTCTACAAAAATATGAAGACACATTAAGCCGACAACTTCTGCAGAACCGAGAATATATTCTTTATAAAGCTCAGAATCATAATCGATTTTCTGCAAATCCATTTCCATACTTTTAAGAAACTGATTAATTAGTTGCACATCGATCTCATATCGGTGAATCGTCTCCTGAAACGCCTGCAAGATCGGGTTTAAAGAAATTTTTTCTTCTAAAGCCTGATTGGTTTGCTCACGAAATCTAGCCAAAAGAGTAGTACGGTCAAAACCATGAAAGCTGTCGACAATTTCATCAGCCAATCTTACATATCCGTAGATGGCATAAATAGAATTTCTGATCTTGGGTGAAAGCGCCAAAATTCCCAAAGAAAAACTCGTGCTGTATTGTTTTGTTGTCTGTTTGCTGATCTTATAAGAAAGTTCATCGAAAAGTTTTTTCATATTCTGTGGTTATTTAGTGGCTTCGGTTGCGGCTATTTTTCCGGATATAATCGAAGGTGGAACTCCCGGTCCGGGAACGGTGAGTTGTCCTGTATAAAAAAGATTTTTTACTTTTTTGTTTCTCAGTGAAGGTTTGAGAACTGCAGTCTGATTCAGCGTGTTAGCCAAACCATAAGCATTTCCTTGGTATGCATTGTAATCGTTTTTGAAATCATTAATGCAATAGCTTTTTTTATAATCGATTTTTGATAAAAGATTTGATAATTTGGTGTGTTTTTCAAGCCTTTCAATCATTTCAAGAAAATATTTTTCTCTGATTTCTTCTTTATCTTCAATTCCTATTGCAATTGGCATTAAAAGAAATACATTTTCGCAATTTTCAGGAGCTACATTTTTATCTGTTTTTGATGGACAGCAAGCATAAAATAAAGGTTTTGTCGGCCATTTTTTATCTTCGTAAATTTCAGAAGTATGAAGTTCCAGATCATTTTCAAAAAATAAAGTATGATGTTTCAGATTTTGAATTTTTTCTTTAAATCCTAAATAATAAATCAAGCAAGAAGGTGCGAAAGTTTTCTTTTTCCAATAATCTTCGTTGTAATTTTGATATTCTTTCTGAAGCAAATTCTGTTCTGTGTGATGATAATCAGAAGAAGCAATTACACTATCAAACTCAATTTCTGAACCGTTGACAATGATTGATTGTGCTTTACCATCTTTAATTTTAATTTCTTCAACATTTGAATTTAAATGAAACTGAACGTCTTGTTCTTTGGCAATTTCAGACATAGCTTCAATCACTTTATAAAAACCTCCCATCGGATACCATGTTCCCAATTTGTAACCACCATAATTCATCAGGCTGTACAAAGCCGGAATATCTTTTGGAGCAGCTCCGAGAAAAATAACAGGAAATTCCATTAGCATGATCAGTTTTGGATGTGAGAAATATTTTCTTACAAAACGGTGAAAATTGGATAATAAATCAAGCTTTAAAGCACTTTTTGCAATCTTTGGAGAAACAAATTCAAACCATGAATGACAAGGTTTTGTCACGAAATCTTTCATTCCGACTTCGTATTTGTACTTTGCGTCTTCCATGAACTCGTCAAGCTTTTTTGCTGCTCCTTTTTCGATATTTTCAAAAACATCTCGCATTTCAGAATAATCTTTCGGAACAGCCATAATTCCGTCAGAAAAAACCATTTCAAATTGAGGGTTTAAAGAAACCAATTCGTAATAGTCGGAAGTTTTTTTATTAAATGCATTGAAAAAATCTTCAATAATATCGGGCATCCAATACCAACTTGGTCCCATATCAAAAACATAACCATTATCGGTGGTAAATTGTCTGGCTCTTCCTCCCAAACTGCTGTTTTTTTCAAAAATGTGAACTTCATGACCAGCTTGTGCAGCATAAGCTGCAGCAGATAATCCTGAAAATCCCGAACCGATAACTGCTATTTTTTTAATCATAATTAATTATCATTAAATGAATATTCTTTAAAGACCGTATCTAATAAATTTGTACTGTCAATATTTCTGCCAAAAATAGGATTATGAAAGTGGTCAAGCTTATTTAATAGCTCAATCAAGATGTATTTTTCATCTTTTGTAAGATTTCCACTGACGATTTTGGTCGCATTTCTGATATTAGTCATTTGCTTTTCCAGTGTTTCAATACCCTTTTCAGTAATAGTCAATACTTTCGATCTTTTATCCGTTTTAGAATCAGATTGTTCTACCCAATTTTGTTTAATCAGTCTGTTAATAATCAAGTTTCCCACCGGTTTGTCCTGAATATTTTTCTTAATCAGTTCAGTTTTGGTCATATTACCAAAAGATTTTAGAGTGATCAGGTAGATAAACTCTTCTTGTGTAGAAAATTCTGAACCGGCAATTGCAGACTTTGAATAAGTCTTTGCGTATCTGTTCAAATGAACAAGTAGTGTACTAATAACGCTTTCCGGGCTTCTTCCGTTTTCTTTTCCTTCCCAAACAATATTTTTTTGAGTAGGTGTTTTCTTATTTTCTTGATGCTGAACCCAGGTTTTAAATCCTTCAATATCAGAAGTATATTGTGAATTTGTATTTTCAGAATCAAATTGTTCAAGCAACTGAATTACATCTTTTGCTAAATTATAATTCATAATTAAATCATTTATAGTAAACAAATATACTTAATTTGTTTTAAATAATATATTTATATGCTTTTTTTAATTTTGAATAAAAAATAAGACTTTGAAAAACCAAAGCCTTATTCTTCTGAAATTAATTACTTTTTTACAAGTTATTTCATAAGTAGTAGAGGAGAGATGAAATTAAATTTGATCAATCCATTGATAAATGTCGACATTCTGAGGTATATCTAATTTTTTTCTAATTCGATACTTTTTATTCTGAACCGTTCTGGTTTCTATAAAACTTATTCTAGCGATATCTTTGGTTGAAAGCTTCATTTTTAACAGGGCGCAAAACTCAATTTCTGATTGTTGCAAATCGGGATTCTTACTGAGAAGTTGATTAGAAAACTCAGGATAGACTTTTTCAAAAGTAAATAAAAAAGCAGGATCCTTTTTCTCTAAAAGCTCCATAAGATGATGATAGGTTTCCCTGCGGTCAATTTCCGGTCTAACTTCTGGCTCGACTTTACTTTTCTTTCTTTTAAACGTTAAAAAAGCACCGCAAACGATCGCGGAAATCGCTGGGATAATCCAATACCATATAGGATTTTGAGCGTTTTCCTGTTCTTTTTTATCCTTACTGATTACTTCCTGTAAAGAATTGTATTTGCTTTTGAGAGATTTTAGCTCATATTGCTCAATTCTATTGCTGTAAAAATTAGCACTGTCTTTATTATTCAGAATATCGTAAATATCTTTTAATGAATGATAAATCTGGTTGTTATTAAGTTCTGTTCCGTTTTTGTTGCTTATAAATAATGCTTTATGAAAGTTTTTTATAGAATTTTTGTAATCTTTTTTGTCTTTATATACTTTTCCAATTACAGAATAATTATCAATCATCGATTTGTCATCGATTACATCCGAAGGTTTAATTAAAATTGATTTTTTGGCGTAATGATAAGCCGAATCTGAATTAATCTGAATGTAAATATTTGCCAAATTCGCATAATTCAAATATTGAAAATTGTCTTGTTCGTTTTTATCCTTCAGCATTTTTCCACTTTCAATTTCTTCGTAAATCTTTTTTAAAGCTTCTTTTGGCTGATTTTTATCTAAATAAACATTGGCAAAACTATTCAGAACATTCGATTTTGCATAAAATATTTTTTTACTGTTTGATTCATCTTTTTGAAGAATCTGATAGGCAGAATTTAGATATGAAATTGCTTTATCAGGAAATTTATTGATAGAATATATTTCGGCGATATAAATATTAGACATCGCTTCAAAATAAATGTCTTTATATAAACTCGATTTTTTTCGAAGATTCTCACTGGTGATAATCAGGCTGTCCATCATATTTTTACTATAAAAATACCTGCATTTTCTGTCGAGAATTTTCATTTCAGAAATAGAGTCTTTCAGAATGATAGACTGCTTCAAGAGTCCGTTTAGTTCTTTATAAGCTTCGTCAATATTATTTTTATAGAGTTTAGAATTGTTGGAGATTTTGGTTTTCAGTTGTGAGGCAGTGAGATGATTCTGTGCTGCTGTCAGAAAACTTATAAGTAGAATGTTGAATAAGAGTATTTTTCTAAACACAAACATTGTAAATAAATAGATATTTAGAGAATTGAAAGTGTAAATTTAATAAAAATAGAATGGAAATTGTATCAAATTAATATGATTTTTACCTTTAAAATTAAAAATAAGTAATGGGTAGGATTGTAATTATGACATCATTAAAAATGATTTGTTATTTTTTGCATAGCTTATCTTAATTCTATACTTTTGTAAAGAATACAGGTTTTCAGATCATTATCACTTTCATAAAACATGAAAGTAAAATATTATTGTTTAAAATAATGATTAATAAGCCTTTACACAGTTTTCATATTCCCGTTATGGGATTATCTTACACCATAGATAGCCCGATTCGTGTCGCGCAATACGGAATTTCTTCAGTTATATCAATCATCGATGACGAAATTGTAGAGAAAATGAAAAATTTCTACAGCAAAAAATTCAATCTTAATTATTTTGGAATTTCTTCAAAAACCGAAGATTACAGAGCCAAAAGGATTACAGATTATCTCGACATGATGGATGATATCGTCACAGAGAAGTTTGAATCTTTTAAAGAAGAAATTTCTAAAAATACAGATGCTCTGAAGAACTTCATGGCGATGCTTCCAAATACTTCCGAATTAAAAGATGGGCTACAGAATATTCTGAACCAAGGAGATTCCATAGCTTTAAATATTAAAAATTTTATAGAAAAAAATCTTGTTCCGGGAAATATTGATGTTAATATTATGACGAAGGTTGATAAAGACAATTATCGTAATAATGAACAGCTTCCTGTTATTTTCAATGATGCACATGCTTCTCTTCGTGGGTTCGCTCAAAGTAAAATCTCGTCATCAATGGTGCTTTCTGCAGGGATGAATCCTCGTTTATACAGTTATATTGAAGAGTTTGAAGATTTCTTTCCGGATGCTAATAATTTCATAAAAAAGAAAATTATTCTTAAAGTAAGTGATTTCCGTTCTGCGATGATTCAGGGGAATTTTTTGGCTAAAAAAGGACTTTGGGTTTCAGAATATAGAGTTGAATCCGGACTTAATTGTGGTGGTCATGCTTTTGCTACGGAAGGTTTGTTATTGGGTCCGATCATGGAAGAATTTAGATTGAAAAAAAATGAATTGATTTCTTCGGCACATTCTCTTATGATTAAAGCTTTAGAGCAAAAAGAGAAATACGTTCCGACGGAACCTTTAGAGATGAAAATTACAGTTCAGGGTGGAGTAGGAACTTCTGAAGAACATGATTTTCTTCTTGAAAATTATAAAGTTGACAGTATAGGTTGGGGTTCGCCATTTTTATTGGTTCCTGAAGCGACATCAGTAGATATTGAAACACGAGATCTTTTGGTTAAATCTAAACAGAATGATTATTATCTGAGCAATATTTCTCCTTTGGGAGTTCCGTTTAATACAGTAAAAGGAACATCAAATGAAATTTTGAAACATCATAAAGAAGCTAAAAATAAATTTGGAAGTTCGTGTCCTAAAAAATTACTGGCGTTAAGCAAAGAATACTCTCCACAAGGAATTTGTACGGCTTCAAAAAAATATCAGGATATCAAACTGAAAGATCTTGCAACTGTAAAAGATGAAATTACTCAGAAGCAATTTGAATCTGAAAAAAAGAAAATTACAGATAAAGCCTGTCTTTGTGTAGGTTTGGTCAACTCGGCATATTTGGAACAGGGAATTGAAATAAAAGGAGAAAAACAAGGAGTTGTTATTTGTCCGGGACCGAATTTGGCGTATTTTGATAAAGAGGTTTCTCTTTCAGAAATGATTCAGCATATTTATGGAAATGGAAATATTCTTCCTGAAATCGAGCGACCGAATATGTTTATTAATGAACTGAAAATGTATGTGAATCATTTAAAGAATGAAATTTCAGATTTTTCAGGAGAATTGACTAATTCTCAAATAAAAAAATGGAAAACTTTTAAATCTAATCTTTTTGAAGGGATTGATTATTATAAAGAACTTTTTGAGAAAACTTCTTTCTTTTTAATGCAAAAAAATCAGATCAAGGATCAATTAGAAGGTTTTGAGATGAACTTACACAAAATTGCAATCCCGGAATTGCAAAAATAAAACTTCAATCTAAGACCGAAGCTTAAAAATTTTGGTCTTAGATTTATTTTAAAGATATTCCTCCTTTTTCCAATATCTTTTGTGCTTAGACTTGTCAATAATTTGACTTTTATAAATACTGTTTTGTCCGGAAAATAAATAAGAAACAACACACGCAATGATCACATAAACTCCGCATTCTATTCCAAATAATTCAAAAGCCATTACGCTGCACGCAATCGGTGTATTGGTTGCTCCTGCAAAGACTGCCACAAAACCCATTCCCGCCAAAAGTGCTAAAGGTAAAGGGATAAAATATCCTAAAGCATTTCCTAAAGTTGCACCAATAAAAAATAACGGAGTCACTTCACCACCTTTAAAGCCCGAAGCCAAAGTAATAATCGTAATAATCGCTTTTAAAGCAAAATCATAAGCAGGAAGCTGTTGCGAAAAAGAATCTAAAATTGTAGGGATTCCTAAACCAAGATATTTTGTGGTTCCCATTAACCAGACTGATAGTAAAATAATAACTCCTCCAATCAACGGGCGAAGTGGCGGATAAGAAATTTTAGATTTAAAAAAATCTCCTGTTTTATGGATGGTTTTACTGAAAAAAGCGGCACAAATACCAAAGGAAATACCGGCAATAAGAGCATATAAAATATTCAACAATGAAATTTCAGGCACGAAATTGATGAGGTATTCAGTATGATGAGTGTTTAATAATTTTGTAACTAAATCTGCAATAATTGATGCGGAAATTGCGGGAAATAAAGCTTTGTATTTTATTCTTCCAGTAAGAGAAACTTCCAGTCCGAAAATCGCTCCGGCTATTGGAGTTCCGAAAACAGAACCAAATCCTGCTGCAATCGCAGAAATAATTAAAATTTTCCTATCATCAGCTGAAAGTCTTAACGGTTTTGAAAACTGATCGGCAATTGATGCTGCCATTTGCAAAGCCGTTCCTTCACGACCTGCAGAACCTCCAAAAAAATGAGTAATTATTGTTCCAAAATAGACCAATGGAGCCATCTTAAAAGGAATTGTCTTTTTGGGCTCATGAATGGTTTCTAATAATAAATTGTTTCCGGCTTCAACATCTTTTCCGAAATAGTAATATAATAAACCAACTAAAAATCCAGCTAAAGGTAAAAAAACAATAATCCAAAGATGATTTTCTCTGAATTGGGTTGCCCATTCTAAAGTTTGTAAGAAAAAAGCGGACGCGCATCCGATAAATACTCCAATAATTGCAGTAATGAAAAGCCATTTCACTACAAAAAATACAGAAGGATATTTTCTGAAAAATAATTGAATTAAAACACTGAGAATTTTAAAAACCGATCTTTTATTTTTTTTAAACATAATAACCTGATTAAATGGTAAAAATTCAACTAATCAGGCGCCATCAGCTTTTTAATGCGGTTGGGTAAGGAAGACACCATTTCCTTTATTTCGAAAGAACAAATTTAAGATAAATATCTTATTCGTAAATAATTTGACCTCAAGATTTGATTTAAAACTTTTTCAATCGAAATTTTCTATTGGCTACATTTTTATTAAAACTAAATTCCAGAGCTGTTTTCCAAAGGTTGTTTCATAAATTAGCTCTACTTTTTAAATAATATAAAATCTGTTTATGGAAAAGATGAAAATAAAAAATACGGATCTTTTAATAGCACCGATAAATTTTGGAGGAAATGTTTTTGGTTGGACTTTAGATGAGAAAAAATCGTTTGATATTTTAGATCAGTTTACAGCAGGAGGTTTCAATTTTATTGATACAGCCGATACGTATTCTTGGTGGGTAAATGGAAAAGGCGGTCAGTCGGAAGAAATTATCGGAAAATGGATGAAAGAAAGAAACAACCGAAATGATTTGGTGATCGCAACGAAAGTAGGCTCAGAAACAAAAGAGCATGGTTTCGACATCAGCAAAAAACATATTTTAAAATCGGTTGACGAATCTCTTGCTAGACTTCAAACCGATCGTATAGATCTTTATTACACGCATTTTGATGACCAGAAAACTCCGGTTGAAGAAACTTTAGAGGCGTATGATGAAATTATTAAAGCCGGAAAAGTAAGATATATTGCGGCATCAAACCTTTCACCAGAAAGATTAAAAGAATCTTTTGAAGTTGCCGAAAAAAACAATCTTCCGAAATATGTTGCATTACAGCCGCATTATAATCTATTGGAAAGAGAAAAATTTGAATCTCAATATGCAAATTTGGTGAAAGAATATGATTTGAGTGTATTTACCTATTGGTCTTTGGCTGCAGGTTTTCTTACCGGAAAATATCGTAATGAAGATGATTTAAAGAAAAGTGCAAGAGGAGAGGGTGTCAGAAAATATTTGGATGAGAAAGGTCTTAATGTTTTAAAAGCTTTGGATGAAATAAGTGCGAGATTAGAAACAACTCAGGCTTCTGTTGCTTTAGCCTGGCTTTTAGCAAATCCTTTGGTGACCGCTCCAATTGTAAGCGCAACCAGTGAGTCTCAACTGAAAACTTTGTTTGCAGCGCCTGAACTCAAGTTAAGTTCTGAAGATGTTGAGCTTCTAAATAAAGTAAGTCAATAAATTAAAAATTTGAAATAAAAGACTCCTGTAAATCTATTTTGCAGGAGTTTTTTTATATGTGGAAATTTAGAACTGTAAAATACTTTTTTTAAGATCGTGATAAAGAAGAACTTTCCATTTATTTTCAATAGCTTCTTTTTGCCATTCTAAACGAAGTTGCATGGCTTTTTTACCATTGAAATCACTTTTGTAAGCGACATGATATTTTAAATAAGACTCTTGTGGAAGATCATCGGCGCCATAAAATGCCGTTTCATTATTCTCGATAATTTTGAAAATCTGCATGAAAGGACTGTGACCACCAACAACTTCGTAATAAATTTCATCATTAATTTTTCCCTGATCATCATTCATCCAAATAATATTGGGTTGTTGAATGAGCGCTTCTAAAATTTCAAAATCAAACGATGGATTTCCTCGGCTTTCAAAAGCAAAATCAAGTTCTCTTTTTTGAATATAAATTTCAGCATTCGGAAAATTAGATTCAAATCCATAATCTGTTTTCACTAAAGTTCCATTGATGTGATCTTTATGCAAATGTGAAAGCAAAACCTTTGTGATTTGACTGGTCTGAATATTTTCTTCTTTTAAAATTTCATTGATAATCAGCTTTTCTTCTTTGTTTTTCCAGCCCAAACCTGTATCGATAAGAATATAATCATTTTTGGTAATGATTAAAAAAGGTTGAATAGACATTCGAACTCCTTTAGCTTCCGGATTTTCTTCAAGAATTTTAAAATTTTTGGATTTATCGGCAATGAAATTACCTTCTTTTATAGGAATGATTTTCATTTAAGTATAATTATACCCTTGTTTTTTTTGAATAAAAGTTAGAATAGAACTGCAAAGATACATCTGTAATATGGATGAAAATAAAATTTTGCTACAAAAAATAAAACTGATGAATAAAAATTATTTTAAAAACAAGGATGGCATCAAACATGCAACAGTACGGAGAAAGCAGTGAAAAAAAATAATAAAATCTTTTATGAATTATTAATTTAATATTGAAAAAAATTGTAATTTTAATTAAGAATGGTGAATTATTTTAATTCATGATATCATTTATCATATAATAGCTTTATTGTGATTGTTGTTTTTAAATGCATTTATTTTTAATTATATTTTATGCATAATTTATTTTGTGTAAATATTTTGTATTTTTTTATGATAAATAATTGATTTGTATGTAGTATTTTTGCACTCTTTATTTGAAAAAAAATTAAAGAATAAAATAAATTGTTTCCTTTTTTTACATTGCGAAAACCGGATGATGAAAAAAATCGTAGTTAATAAAAATATATCTCATACAATTCTCACTCAAGAGATGTATATTTGTGAATAGACTTGATAAATCTTTTATAAATAAAACATTAGATATTGTGTAAGATTTTTAAATATTAAATAATTGCTTTTAGCAAAAAATAGAAACGATGCCCAGAAAAGTTGTACAAGGTCCTATTAGAGACAAAGAAAAAACAAAACAAAAACTACTGAATGCAGTAGGAAAGATTTTGAAAACGAAAGGATATTCAGGATTAATGGTAAGCAAGATTGCTGCTGTTGCCGGTTTTGACAAAAAACTGATCTATGAATATTTCGGAAGTACAGACAAATTAATTGATGAATACATCAGATCTCAGGATTACTGGAGTAAATTTGAGTTAGGAGAAGACGTCGATTTGTCTGATGGAGGAAGAGAAATGTCTAAATTGGCAATTCTTAACCAGTTTGAAAACCTGAAGAAAAATAAAGAGCTTCAAAAGATTTTAGTTTGGGAAATGTCTGAAAGCAGACCTATTCTTAAAAAACTTTTGGATCAGAGAGAAGAAGTAGGTGAAGAACTTTTCAAGAATATTACAGATCCTCATTTCGGTGATAAAGCAGAAGAATACAGAGCGATTACTGCAATTTTGGTAGCCGGAATTTACCATTTGAATCTTTATACCGGTCACAACGGAGTTACTTTCTGCGGAATAGAGATGAAAACTGAGGAAGGAAGAAAGAAAATTGAAAAAGCATTGGTAGACATTATTGACTTCGCTTACAATAAATAATAATAATTTGTTGCCCAAATGTAAAGCGTAGTTTTCTAAAATTTGAAAGCTAAAATTTTCAAATTAAAACTATATTTCTTACTTTTGGGCAATGGAAAATTTTATCGTATCTGCAAGAAAATACCGTCCTCAACAGTTTGATACCGTTGTTGGGCAATCTCATATTACAGATACTTTAGAACACGCCATTGAAGAAAACCAGTTGGCGCAGGCATTATTGTTTTGCGGACCGCGTGGTGTTGGTAAAACTACTTGCGCCAGAATTCTGGCAAGAAAAATCAACGAAAAAGACGGATCTGTCTCTGAAGATGGTTTTGCTTATAATATTTATGAGCTCGATGCAGCATCCAATAACTCTGTTGATGATATTCGTGAGCTGATTGATCAGGTGCGTTTTGCACCTCAGGTTGGTCAGTACAAAGTGTATATCATTGATGAGGTTCACATGTTGTCTTCTGCTGCATTTAATGCTTTTCTTAAGACTTTAGAAGAGCCTCCTGCTCATGCTATTTTTATCTTGGCGACAACCGAAAAGCATAAAATTATTCCAACAATTTTATCGCGTTGTCAGATTTATGATTTCAAGAGAATCACAATTCTTGATATTCAGAGTCATTTAAGAGGGATTGCAGAAAAAGAAAATGTAAAGTATGAAGACGATGCATTGTATTTGATTGCTCAAAAAGCAGACGGTGCATTAAGAGATGCGCTTTCAATTTTTGATAGGCTTTCTACATTTTCTCAAAAAAATATTACTCTTGCAAAGGCAGCTGAAGTTCTCAATATTTTAGATTACGATCAATATCTGAAAATTGTTGATCTGGCTAAAGAAAATAAAATTCCGGAAATTCTTTTTGCTTTTAATGAAATTGTAAAAAAAGGTTTTGATCCGCATCTATTTATTGCCGGACTTGGAAATCATTTCCGCGATTTGATGATGGCTCAAAATTCTTCAACAATAGATTTAATTGAAGTAGGAGAGCAGACTAAAGTAAAATTTGTTGAGCAGGGACAAAAATGGAGTCCTCAAAATCTCATCGACGGAATTGAAATCTGTAATCACGCAGATATCAATTATAAGAATTCAAAAAATCCTAGACTTACCGTAGAAATTGCTTTGATGCAATTATCGTCTCTTTCAGCCGCTGGCGAAATAGCTAAAAAAAAAAGTTCTTAATACTGGCTCCGTTTCTTAACGAGAAACAGGAAATAAAATTACCGACTCAAGTTCAGGAAAAGAAAGTAGAAGAAGTGAAAGTTCAGGCTAAAACAACTGAGCCCGAACAAATTTCACAACCTGTTACTAAGCCTTTAAAGTCTTTATCAAAACCAAATATTTCTTCTGGATTTAGCATTAATTCTTTTTTAAATAAAGAAGAAAAAGCTGATGAAAAAGAAAAACCTGCAATTGTAAATACAGGAAGTCTTCCGGAGCATCATTTCACAGATACGGATATTCAGACAGAATGGACGATACTTTTAAAAACCCTTCGCTCTAAAGATCCTGTAGTTTTTAATGCTATTAAAGCTTTTAAACTTGCGAAAATTAACGAAAAAACCATTGAAATTTCTTACCCATCAGATTCTGCCAAAGGGGAGTTTGACAAAATAAGCATTGAGTTTTTTAATCATTTTAAACATAAAGTAAATAATCACTCCATCGTTTTCGAATTTAAAAAAGATCATGAGAATTTAAAGATAGAAATCATGACAACTAAGAAAATCTTTGAGAAATTTGTGGAAATGAATCCTTTATTAAAGGATTTAGATGATTTAATGAAGTTTGATTTGTCATAATTTTTTATATATTTGCTAAATATTTACAAAACAAAAGATAAATTATAGTATAAAAGTGGAACATTCTAAAATTCCATATACTTCTGATTTTGCTACAAAAATCAATACTATAGCTGCTTATTTCTTAAGCAGCTATCTTTCTTTTGACGCTTTTTATTATAGAAATTTTAGAAGTTATTATCGATTTTATTGGTATAGCTAATTTAATTTCTTTCTTAAAAAAATATAAGGACTCACTTTTAGATTACTGATTTCACAACAATTTTTGAACGACATTTTTTTGAAAGAATTATAAATAAACTTTATAATAGATATACTATTGACTCTAATTTAAAAATATAAATTTACAACAATATGAACTTAAGAGATTTGGAAAACAACTGGATTAACCAGTTCCAACAGCCACTCATTATCGCAGGACCTTGTAGCGCAGAAAGCGAACAACAAATGCTGGAAACTGCCAAAAGAATTAAAGAAACTAATGCACAAGTTCCTATTTTCCGTGCGGGAATCTGGAAGCCAAGAACGAAACCTAATGGTTTTGAGGGAGTTGGTGTAATTGGTTTAAACTGGCTAAAAAAAGTAAAGGAAGAATATGGCTTCAAAACTGCAACAGAAGTTGCTAATGCCCATCACGTAGATGCTGCGTTGAAGGCAGATGTTGATATTTTATGGATCGGGGCACGTTCTACCGTAAATCCTTTCACAGTTCAGGAGATTGCGGAAGCTTTAAAAGGGACTGAAAAAATAGTTTTGGTAAAAAATCCTGTAAACCCTGATTTAGCTTTATGGATTGGTGCTTTGGAAAGACTTTTGGGACAGGATATTAAAAACCTAGGAGCGATTCACAGAGGATTTTCTACGTACCAAAAAACTAAATACAGAAATAATCCAAACTGGCAGATTGCTTTAGACTTCAAGAGTCAGTTTCCAAATATTCCAATTTTGATCGATCCTTCACATATTTGCGGGAATCGTACCGGATTGGCGGGAATTACTCAGGAAGCTTTAAATGTAGGTTACCAAGGTGCTATTATCGAATCACATTGTAACCCTGATGAAGCATGGAGCGATGCTTCGCAACAGATTACCCCGGAAGTTTTGGGCGAGATGATTTCTAATCTTAAAGTTAGAAGTACTGGTTTAGCTGGTTTTGATGATGAAATGGGAAGACACAGAACTTTAATTTCTGATCTGGATTTTCAAGTAATCGAATTGCTTTCTCAAAGAATGAAAATTTCTGCAAAAATCGGTAAACTGAAGAAGGAAAACGATATTGCTATTTTTCAGCCGGATCGTTGGAAAGTAATTACTGAATATGCTGCACAAAAAGCTACAGAAACAGGAATGTCTCAAGATTTTATTGAAAAAGTCTTCAAAGCGATTCACGAAGAATCTATTGAAATTCAAAACAATATTATGATTAATAGATAAATTGGTTTTAAAAAAGATGATAGGATTTAGAATTTATATTTTAGCAAATCTGATATAAACTAAATCCTGTTATCTAAAACCTAATTCCTTATCTTTGCAGTTATCGTATGAAAGGAAAAATCATTAAATCTACAGGAAGCTGGTATCAGGTTTTGGAAACAGAAACGGGAAAAATTTTTGAAGCGAGAATTCGTGGAAAATTTAAACTAATAAAAACCAGACTTACCAATCCCTTGGCTGTTGGTGATTTTGTCGAATTTCAGCTTGAGCAGGATGATATTGCGTGGATCACAAAAATAGAACCCCGCAGAAATTACCTGATCCGAAAATCTGTAAATCTTTCAAAAGAAGCACATATTATTGCGTCGAATATTGATTTGGCGTGTTTTATTTTTACATTAAAGCATCCTGAAACATCTCTAGGTTTTCTTGACCGGTTTCTTGCTTGCTGTGAAGCTTATAATATAAAACCTCTTATTTTGTTTAACAAAATGGACGTTTTGTCTGAAGAAGAATCTGAGATTGTAAAAGATATTGAATTTCTATACAACGAAATTGGATATGAAACATTGGAAATTTCTTCTTATTCTAAACTTAATTTGGATGATTTGGTTGAAATACTAAAAGATAAAACTTCAGTATTTTTTGGCCACTCAGGTTGCGGAAAATCTACATTGGTCAATGCAATGCAGCCAAATCTCAATTTAAGAACTTCTGAAATTTCTGATACTCATTTAAAAGGAAAACATACCACAACTTTTGCCCAGATGCATTTTTGGGATTTTGGCGGAAACGTGATCGATACTCCCGGTGTACGTGAATTTGCCATGATTGATATTGAGAAAGAAGAAGTGCAACATTACTTTCCTGAAATATTCAAAAAAAGGGAAGAATGTAAATATCATAACTGCATGCATGTGAATGAACCAAAATGTGCAGTTTTACAATCTTTAGAGACTGGTGAAATCCAACCTACAAGATATTCTACCTATGTTAAGCTTATGGACGAGGCAGAAGAAAACACTCGTATATAAGTAATTTCTTATCTTATTTTCTACATTTAATTTATTGCTTTGATTGATTTTGAAGCAAAAGATTATTATGTGTAATTGTGATTAATTGTATTATTGTGAATTTCTCAAATAATATGGTTGTTTTTTGTAAATAAAAAACCCAGCCGAAGCTGGGTAAAAACTAATAACCATGAAAACTCAAATTAAACATGAGAATCGAATTAGTAGTTACAATTACTGTGCCAAAAATGATTTTAAAATTTCTTAATAAAAGTTATTTTATGTTAAAATTAATTTAAAACTATATTTTGGATATTTTTTGTAATTTTGCGCCATTAAAAAAAATATACAGTTATGTCAAACATTACATTTACAATGATTAAGCCAGATGCGGTTGCTGACGGTCATATTGGAGCTATTTTAGGAAAGATTTCAGAAGGAGGTTATAAGATCAAAGCTTTGAAATTAACTCAACTTACTGTTGCTGATGCACAAAAATTCTACGAAGTACATGCAGAAAGACCTTTTTACGGAGAATTGGTTGACTTTATGAGCTCAGGTCCAATCGTTGCTGCGGTTTTAGAAAAAGATAATGCCGTGGAAGATTTCAGAACTTTAATCGGTGCTACAAATCCTGCTGAAGCAGCTGAAGGAACTATCAGAAAAATGTTTGCTAGAAGCATCGGAGAGAATGCTGTGCATGGTTCTGACTCTAACGAAAATGCTTTAATTGAAGCTCAATTTCATTTTTCAGGAAGAGAGATTTTTTAATTAAAATCCCATAAATAAGAAATCCGGAAATTATTCCGGATTTTTTTTGTGCTAATATTTTTTTTATTAATTATCTGCCATTTCGTCCTAAAAAATTATAATTTAAAAATTTAATTTTTATAAAAAACATTATTTAAATTAAATCTAATTAATTTTTTGGTGATTGAAAGTATTGTAATCAAAAGTCTAATATGTTTGAATTAAAAATTATAATAAAGATTTATTTATTGAAATTTCAGTGTTTTTACGGATAGGATGGTGTTTTTTATTTTACCATCTTTATGTCATTAAAAAAAAGGTAATCGGTTTCACTAAATCGAAACAAAAAAGAGAAAAACTAATAACCATATAATTCCTCAATGTAATGAGAAGAAAGGCAGTTGATAAAACTGCCTTTTTTTATTTGTACATTATTAAGGTAAATACCTCTGTTAGAAAGAGTGTTTTTCCTGATAGTTCAAAAAGGTATTATTTTGAAATTTGCTTCATAATATTTAAATAAAAAATTATGAAAAATCTAAGTTTCCTTTTTGAGAAAAAATATGTATCAATAAAAAACGTATTGATGATATTACCTTTAATGATTGTGTTTTCTTCTTTGAGCTGTAGTAAAGATGAAGATGATAATCAACCGCCGGCTGCAATTGTTTATAATGAAGAAAATCCTTTAGATAAATATCATAATCTGGCTGGTTTTACAACAACGTCTAATTTTGTGAATTCTGGAAATTATGAATTTGGTCTTACATTTTCTCCAAATGTAAAAGGTAAAATAAATGCTTTGGTCGTAAAATTACCTGACTTGAATCCGAATTTAAAAATAACGATCTGGGATTTTGATACAAAAACGGTGTTAAGAACTGAAATGGTAAATGTTGCTACTGCAAATACAGTTGTTGTAAAAAGCATTCCTGAAATGATGCTTGAAAAAGACAAAAAATATGTTATTACGATGAACTCTAACGATTGGTATAAAAGGAATAAAGCGGATAACAGTAATGCGGTGTATCCAATTACTGCGGGAAATATAAAATTTTGGGAATATCGATGGGTAGGAGGCTCTTCTCAAGTTTTTCCAACCAATATTTCTCTGGATTATAATGGTGGAGATTTAAGTTTTAATTTTCAGCAAGTTGATTAAATAAGCACAATATAATTAAAAAAAAGGCTGTTTCATGATAAATGAAACAGCCTCTTGTATTTAGTTTGAATTCTTAAACCTTTAAAAGCTCAATTGTTCTTTCAGGATTTTCTGTAGAGAAAACTGCGTTTCCAGCAACTAAAACATCAGCACCCGCTTCAAATAACTTAGATGCATTATCTAAATTTACTCCACCATCAACCTGAATAAGTGCTGTGGAATTATTGCTTAAAATAAGATCTTTAGTCTCAGCAATTTTCTTGTAAGTGTTTTCAATGAATTTTTGTCCGCCAAAACCTGGGTTTACACTCATTAATAATACCAAATCTACATCAGCAATAATATCTTCCAACATCAAAACCGGAGTAGAAGGATTTAATACAACTCCTGCTTTTGCACCTTTGCTTTGGATCAAATTAATTGTTCTGTGAAGATGTGTACAGGCTTCGTAATGTACAGAAACCAAATCTGCCCCGTAATCGATAAATTCTTCAACATATTTTTCAGGTTCTACAATCATCAAATGTACATCAACAAATTTCTTTGCGTGTTGCTGGATTGTTTTCATCACCGGAAAACCGAACGAAATATTAGGAACAAATCTTCCGTCCATTACATCAACATGTAACCAGTCGGCTTGAGAATTGTTCAGCATTTCAATGTCTCTTTGCAGATTCCCAAAGTCTGCAGATAAAAGGGAAGGAGCAATAAGCTTCGTTTTCATTTTTACTTTACTTAGATATTAGATATATTAAAAGTTAGAAATTAGAAATCAACCATTAGTTTTTAAACTAACTTCTAAAGTCTAATTTCTAACTTCTTTTTTAATGATATTTCAGTTTCATTTCCGGTTTTATCTTAAGAAGTGTTTCGTAAATCAACTGAATGACATTTCCGACATCTTCTTTAGAGACCATTTCTACTGTTGTATGCATGTAGCGCAAAGGTAAGGAAATCAAAGCACTTGGTACACCGCCGTTAGAATGAGCGAAAGCATCTGTGTCTGTGCCTGTTGCTCTGCTTGCTGCTGCTCTTTGAAAAGGTATTTTTTTAGTTTTTGCGGTATCAATGATTAATTCTCTAATCGTGTGATGTACACTTGGAGCGAAAAATACAACCGGACCGTCGCCGCATTTTTGGTCGCCTTCTTTTTTCTTTTCAATCATTGGTGTTGTCGTGTCATGGGTAACATCAGTAACGATTGCGATATTAGGTTTAATCGTATCTGCAATCATATCTGCACCGTAAAGACCAACTTCTTCCTGTACCGAATTCGTGATATATAAACCGAAAGGAATTTGTTTTTTATTTTCGTTTAACAGCCTTGCAACTTCTGCAATCATAAATCCACCGATTCTGTTATCTAAAGCTCTGCAAACAAAATAACGGTCGTTCATTTCGAAAAATTCATCGGGATATGTAATCATACATCCCACAAAAATTCCTAAATCCTCAACTTCCTGTTTTGAGATTGCTCCACAGTCGATAAAAATATTGTCGATTTTTGGAGTGGGTTCATTTTGATTGGCGCTTCTTGTGTGAATTGCAGGCCATCCGAAAACTCCTTTTACAATTCCTTTTTCACCGTGAATGTGAACAACTTTAGAAGGCGCTATAGTTTGGTCTGAACCTCCGTTTCTGATTACATAAATTAATCCGTCATCCGTAATGTAATTAACGTACCATGAAATTTCGTCGGCGTGCGCTTCAATAACTACTTTGAATTCTGCTTCAGGATTAATGATTCCGTAGCATGTTCCATAATGGTCAACTTCTACTTTGTCTACATATGGAGTGATGTAATCCATCCAAACTTTTTGCCCGTGATGTTCATAACCTGTTGGTGATGAAGTGTTTAAATATTTCTCTAAAAATTTCAAAGATTTCTTTTCGAATTTCATATAAAGGGAATGATTTTTGTTGTCAAATTTTGTTATAATACGTGTAAAAATAATGAAATTTCATAAAATTGCCTGCCTTTTTCTCCTGTTTTTTGTGATTGGTGTTTCTGGGCAGCAGAAAGATTCTATAACTATAAAGCCTCTCAGTCAATATCCACCGGAACAATTGAAAACCGATGAATTTGGTAATAAATATTATTATGATGAAAGGCAAAAAGCTAAATTCTACGAAATCAACGGTGAAACTGTCGTGGTGATGGATGAATTAGTTCTTTTAAATAAACCTAAATTTAATAATCAACTCGATAAAAACTATTACTTCTTTTTAAATAAAAAATTATACCGTGTCTATCCTTTATTTTTAACTGCGTTGCAACAATACAGAGATATTCAGGGTGAAATGAATAATCTTGACAGTGCTGCCAAACGAAAATACGTAAGAGACAGGCAAAATATGCTGGCTGATCAGTATGAAAAGCAGTTGAGAGATTTAACAACAACAGAAGGTCAGGTTTTTGCCAAATTAATGAACAGAGCAACAGGGAAAAACGTTTATGAAATCATTAGAGAATTACGAGGCGGATGGAGTGCATTTTGGTGGAATGTAAAAGGGAAAATGGCAGATATTGATTTGAAAGAACCTTACAATCCTCACAAGAATAGAACGGATGAGTTTTTAGAATCGCTATTGCAGTCCAATTGGAATTCCGGTTATTTGCAACCATATCCCGGAGCAAAAGATTTTAAAGTATCTAGATAAATAAAAAATTCCTGTAAATAATTTACAGGAATTTTTCTTTCAGTTTATCGAAAACGATTTTATCAATAGGCAGACTAAAAGGATTTTCTGTTGAGTCAATAGAAATCCAATCTATTTTTTCAATGCAGGGATCAAGAATAATGAAATCTTCTTCATTAATTATGTTTACCATATAATATATAGTAAGAAGCTGTTCGTTTTCTTTGAAACGGGAAACCAAGAAATCTTCTTGGGTATAAAGATGCTCTACAATTTCTATATTTACATTTAGTTCTTCTTCAAACTCACGCTTCAGGCAATCTGTCAATCCTTCTCCGTATTCCAATCCACCGCCAGGAAATTTCATTAAAGGTTCACCTGCATATTCTTCAAAAAGCGTAAGAACTTTTTTGTCTTTTACAACACACGCATAAACTCTTACATTAATATTGTCAATCATAGATAGTATTTTGCTTAGCTAAAATAGGGAAAATATTGATAAGATGGAAGCTGGAAGTTTGAAGTGGGGTGATATTTGTGATTAAATTCACGGTTAAAATTCTATCATCAAACATCCAGCTTTCAGCCTATAACTTTATCGCATTAATCATTTCTCTTTTTCCGGGAGGACCTTGTTTTTTTTCAACTTTAAAATTAAGGTCTTGTAGAATCCTTCTTACACTCCCTTTAGAAGAGTAGGTTGTTAACAGTCCGTTTATATTCATTTTATCAGAAACTATTTCAAATAAAGGCATTTCCCAAAGATCTGGCTGCACTCTTGCTCCGAAACAATCGTAATAAACAAGGTTAATTTTCGGTAAATCAATGTTTTTAAGATCAAAAAAATCGCATTGGATCTTATGTAAATGAAAACCCGGAATAATTTCTACTGATTTTTCCCATTCTGACTGATGAATTTTTTGATAAATATTTTTTAATTCAATGTTATCAAAATGCTCAAAATAGGCTAAGTTTTCAATTTCAGACTCGTTTATTGGATATTTTTCAAGGGTAAAATAGTTGATGATATGATTTTTGTCAGTTTTTAAATATTCATTAATTGTTACCAAAACATTCAAACCTGTTCCAAAACCGAGTTCTAAAATGTTAATTTCGTAATCATTTATTAAGTTTAATCCATTTTTAATAAATACATGTTCAGCTTCCTGAAGAGCTCCATGATGAGAGTGGTAGTTTTCATTTAACTCGATGATAAACAGTGTCTTACTGCCGTCGTTTGTGGTCTTTATTTCTCTTTCCAAAGTAATTTTTTTCAAATTTAATCTAAAATTTTTATATTTGGAAAATTATGTTAAATTTGTAGAACATCATAAAAATTTTAAGAAATGATAATTCAAAAAACAGAAAACTCTAGAATTTCTACTTTCGATCCTAATAATTTTTCTTTTGGAGGTACTTTCAGTGATCACATGATTATCTGCGAGTATGAGAACGGAAAATGGGGCGAGGTAAAATTGGTTCCTTATGGTCCATTATTGTTTACGCCTGCTATGATGGGAGTAAATTATGGGCAAGCTTGTTTTGAAGGTATGAAAGCCTACAAAGATAAAGACGGACAGGTTTTCCTTTTCAGGCCAGAAAAGAATTTTGAGCGTATCAATAAATCTGCAGCTCGTTTGGCAATGCCACAGGTTACAGAAGAAATCTTTTTGGATGGTTTGAAAGCTTTAATTGATATCGATAGAGAATGGGTTCCTCAAGGAGAAGGTAATTCTTTATATATTAGACCATTAATTTTCGCTACTGAAGAGGCTTTAAAAGCAAGAGTAGCTAATAAATATATGTTTGCAATTGTAGCTACGCCGGCAAAAATGTATTATACAGAGCCTGTGTCTGTGAAAATTTCAGATCATTATTCTAGAGCGGCAAGTGGTGGTGTTGGTTCTGCTAAAGCTGCAGGAAACTATGCTGCTTCTTTCTACCCAACTCAGTTGGCAATGGAAGAAGGATATGATCAGATTATCTGGACTGATGATGCTACTCATGAATATTTCGAAGAAAGTGGAACAATGAATGTTTTCGTAAGAATCAACGATACAATTTATACGCCGCCTACTTCTGAGAAAATTTTGGATGGTGTTACAAGAGATAGTTTCATTCAATTGGCTAAGAAAAGAGGCTTTGAAATAAAAGTAGAGCCTATCAAAGTAAAAGATGTTGTGGAAGCTCAGAGAAACGGAACTTTGAAAGAAGTTTGGGGAGTAGGAACTGCGGTTGTTACAACTGTTTTCCAAGCTTTAGGATATAATGGTGAAAAACTTGAATTGCCTAGACTTTCAGACGAAGAAAGTTTTGCAGTAATCCTTAAAAATGATTTAGTAGATTTACAAAATAACCTTACTGAAGATCCTTTCGGATGGAGAGTTTTGGTTGATCATGCACTAGAAACAGTTTAATTTTAGAATTAAATATCAATACAAAGTCAGGAATTATTTCCTGGCTTTTTTTGTTTAAAATTGTAATGCGAAATGGTAATTGATTTTAATATTAAATTAAAACTATCGTTAACAATCTTAGTCTCTTAATGAAATTTCAGTAGTTTCTAAATATAAATTCACCAAGTTTTGTAATTGATTCCCGAAATGCTTATTTTCGCAAAAGTTTTTATGAAAAAAATACTCTTCATATCTCTTCTTAGCTTATTGAGCTGCAAAAGAAATAACCCGGTGCATCCACCGGTTGGTGGTGTTTTGAGCCAAAATGATCTGGATGTTTCCAAAAACCGTATGAAAAATCTGAATACGGTGGAAAGGCAGCAAATTCAGGATTGGATTACAAGTCAAAATATAAAATTCTTTCCAACACAACTGAATTATTGGACTACAGTCGATGGTTTTGATAAGCGAGAAAGAAGACCTGATGAATCTACAATTTCGTATTCGTACGATCTTTATGATTTTGACCAGACTAAAATTTATGATAAATCTATAAGCAGAAACGATGCAAGATTCGGACATTTTGATGAGCTTAAAGCCGTTGAAAATGCTCTTCGATACATGCAGAACGGGGAAGAAGTAACGCTTCTTGTACCATCATCATTGGCTTACGGAACTTACGGAGACGAAAATAAAATTGATAACGATATTCCTTTAATTATAAAATTAAAAGTACTGTAAAATGAAATTCTTAAACAAAAATATAATCTTAGCAGCGGCAAGCGTTTCGCTTTTAAGCTGTACTCCAATTTATAAAAAGATGAACGTAGACAAAGAAACTTACGAAGGGCTTAAAGACGGACTTTATGCTAATATTCAAACTACAAAAGGTAACCTTATTGTAAAATTTGAAGACAAAAAATCACCGGTAACTGTGGCTAACTTTGTTGGTCTTGCAGAAGGTAAAATCGATAATAAAGCGAAAGCGAAAGGAGTTCCTTTTTATGACGGAACAATTTTCCACAGAGTAATTAAAGATTTCATGATTCAGGGAGGTGATCCTCAAGGAACAGGAATGGGAGATCCAGGTTACAAATTTGAAGATGAGAAAAACGACCTTAAACATACAGGAAAAGGTATTCTTTCGATGGCTAATTCAGGACCAAACACAAACGGTTCTCAGTTTTTCATTACTGAAGTTGCTACACCTTGGTTAGACGGAAGACATACTATTTTTGGTGAAGTTGTAAAAGGAACTGAAACTATTGACGCAATTGCTGCTGTTGAAAAAGGAGCTCAGGATAAACCAAAAACAGACATCGTTCTTGAAAAAGTAAGCATTTTTAGCAAAGGAGATGAGTACAAAGGATATGATGCTGCAAAAACTTTCAACGAAGGAAAAGGTAAAATAGCTGCTAATAATAAAGCTATGGCTGAAAAAGCTGAAGCTGATGCAAAGAAAGCTTTGGAAGCTTTAAAAGCTGGAATGCAGGTAACTGAGTCTGGACTTTACTATAAAATTACTAAAAAGACTGAAGGAAAAGCTGCAAAAGCAGGTGATAACGTTCAGGTGCATTATGCTGGTAAATTGACCAACGGAACTGAATTCGACTCTTCATTCAAAAGAAATGAGCCTCTTGAATTCCCTGTTGGAACTGGTAGAGTAATCAAAGGATGGGACGAAGGAATCTTGTTATTGAAAGAAGGTGAAACTGCTACTTTATTGATTCCACCAGCAATGGGTTACGGAGAAAGAGGGGCAGGAGGAGTAATTCCACCAAATGCATGGTTAATCTTCGATGTAGAATTGGTAAAAGTTCCTTAATCGGAAATTTTTAAATATATTTGAAAGCCGTCTCGAAAGAGATGGCTTTTATAATTTTTAAATAAAATCATTTCATGAAAACTAAATTAATTACAGCGCTGTTTATTTTTGTTTCTCTGTTTTCTTTTGCGCAAACAAAGGTAAATACAGATGATCAGGCAATTAGAAAATCGATGGTTTATTTTGCCAATACGATTAAATATAAAAAGCTAGACCAGACTGTTGATGCTATTTATCCAAAATTCTTCACAATCGTCAATAAGGAACAGTTCACGCAAATGCTGAACATGACCTACAATAATCCTTTTGTGAAAATAGATGTTCTGGATATGAAATTTATTTCGGTAGGAAAACCTGAGTTGGTTGATGGAGAGAATTTTTCAATTACAAGTTATTATCTAAAGCTGAAAGCTGATGTAAGCTCGATGAATGAAGAAATGAAAAAATCTATTTCAGAAATGCTTACCAAAAAATATGGTCAAGGAACAGTAGAATATCTTGCTAAAGAAGGCGCTTATATCATTAACGCACCAATGAAAATGGTTGCCGTTTCAAAAGATAAGAAAAACTGGAAAGTAGTTTTTGCTGATAAAGAATATAAAAAACAACTGACGAAAGTTCTACCAAAAAAGATTTTGGATAAGTTGTAAAATTGAAAGCTGATTCTCACGAATCGGCTTTTTTGTTGATTAAATACGAGTACTCCGAAAATATATTGAATTAAATAATAGTTTTCAACAAAAATTATTTTCAGAATTTTACTTGAACTAATGCTCATTATTAATTTCTCAGCGAAACTGAACTTAATAACTTAAATCAGCCTTAAAGGTTGAAGTTTCACTTATAATTATCCTCAAAATCTCTTCCTAATTCCGTATATTTGGGGAAAATTTTTACAAAATGATCGAGTGGAAAACCGTAAAGGAATACGAAGATATTACTTATAAAAAATGCAACGGAGTAGCAAGAATTGCCTTCAACAGACCAGAAATTCGTAATGCTTTCAGACCAAAAACAACTTCAGAATTGTATGATGCTTTTTATGATGCATCAGAAGATCCGTCAATCGGCGTGGTTTTGCTTTCAGGAGAAGGACCAAGTTCTAAAGACGGAGTTTGGGCATTCTGCAGCGGAGGCGACCAAAAAGCAAGAGGTCAGCAAGGTTATGTAGGCGAAGATGGAAGACACCGTTTGAATATTCTGGAAGTTCAAAGACTGATCCGTTTTATGCCAAAAGCTGTAATTGCGGTTGTTCCGGGTTGGGCAGTTGGTGGCGGTCACTCGCTTCATGTAGTTTGTGATTTAACTTTAGCAAGTAAAGAACACGCAATTTTCAAACAAACTGATGCTGATGTAACGAGCTTTGACGGAGGTTACGGCTCTGCTTATTTAGCGAAAATGGTTGGACAGAAAAAAGCGCGTGAGATTTTCTTTTTAGGAAGAAACTATAATGCGCAAGAAGCTTTCGATATGGGAATGGTGAATGCTGTAATTCCTCACGACGAGCTTGAAGATACTGCTTACGAATGGGCGCAGGAAATTTTAGCTAAATCTCCAATGTCAATCAGAATGTTGAAGTTTGCAATGAACCTTACAGACGACGGAATGGTTGGTCAGCAGGTTTTTGCAGGTGAAGCAACTCGTTTGGCGTACATGACTGAAGAAGCAAAAGAAGGTAGAAATGCTTTCCTTGAAAAAAGAAAGCCGGACTTTGGTAAAGACCAGTGGATTTCTTAAAATATAAATAATAAACAATAGGTAATGAGTGATTTCATTACCTATTATTTTGTAATTTTAGGGAAGTTCTAAATTGAATAGAAATGAGAAAGCATAAAAAAATATATTATGTTGCCGGTATTATCAGTGCACTTTTAGTTCCTCTTTTGTTTCTGTACTACGCTAATCCTGTTTACAACCAAATGAATAGGAGAGTGATAGATATTGGACTTCCTTATAAAGCTAAAAAAGGAGAAAAAGTTCCTGAATTTGCGAAGATTCCTATTGATGGCTGGAATTACAAAACAATTAATGTAAACCCGGGTTTTGACGAAAAAACTGAAGAAAATTTCATTAAAGAAATCAATCAGTTAAAAGAAAATGATATTGACAAAACCGGGGTACGATTTCAGCTTTCTGATAAAAATATTTACGCAGATATTGTTGGCTTACTCAATATTATGTTGAAAACCAAACAGGAAAGGTACGGTCTTGATATGGATGAAACCAACAGTCTATATGTCCTTTACAAAAAAGCTGATCATCAAATGTTTTCTGATATAGATGGTAATGGAGGTTGTGGATTTGGTTATTTTGATGCAGACGAATATAGATATTCAAAAGCCAGCTTCTGGAATAAACTTATTCATTATTCTCCCAAAGGATCTTATTATTTAATTTTTGGTTTTCTAATGCTGATCTACTGCGCTATCCTCAGACCTAAACTGAGTTTTAAAATTTAATTTATTCTTTCGGATGATTTTGCAGACAATAAACAATAAGAATCTGCTTTATCTGGAAAATCTGCGAGAGATCTTTATAATATGGAGCAAAACTTTCAAAATCCACAGATCTTAGATCTTGAAATTCCTGATTTCGAGGATTTAAAACTGACGCCAGTTTCACCAAAATACCTCAAGATCATTTTATTTAATCTGGGTTTATTCTCTGTTTTTCTAATCGGAGCAATTGCTGTAGCTTTTTATTTTTTTTATTTTAATTTGAGCCTTATTCAGGTTTGGATGATTGTTATCGGAATTTTTCTGATGATTGTTTTTCTTTTTCTGAATACGCTGATTGGTTTTAAATTCAGAAAATATGCAGTTCGTGAAAAAGATTTAGTATATCAATTTGGTTGGTTGAAACGAAGCGTGATTATTGTTCCGTTCAACAGAATTCAGCACATCCAAGTAGAACAGGGCTGGTTTTCTAAAATATTGGGCTTAAAATCGGTCTCGGTTTTTACAGCCGGAGTAAGCGGTGGAGATGTTACTGTAAATGGGCTTCCTGAAGATATTGCAGAAGGAATTAATCATCATATCAGAGGAACAATTTCGAAAGAAAAAATAGAAGATGGAGGAGAAGCTTAATTCTTTTTTTCAGCCTCAAAGGCAATCGAAAACGGGTATCGTATTGCTTTTTCTGTATAATATTGGAATGGTGATTAAAAATTTATGGGTTTTCGTTATTCTTTTTTTTGTCAGAAAAGATAAAATAGAGCCTTGGATTATTGTTCTTGGAATTATTGCCGGACTCTTAATTCTCATTGTTTCTGCGGTTTTACAATATTATCATTTCAAATATTATATTGATGAAGAAAACGAGGAATTTGTCATTCATGAAGGAATTATCAATACATCGGTAACTAAGATTAAAAAAGAAAATATTCAGGAAGTGAATATTTTACAGCCTTTTGTTCATCGGTTTTTTAATATCTATAAACTCGAAATCGACACTCCTGGAAGTTCTGAAAAAGAAGTCAAAATTTCAGCATTGACGAAACAAAATGCAATTGACCTTAAAAAATATCTTTTAACAGAAACTCAGCTCGAAAATACTTTAACAAAGGATGCTGAAGATAACGAAAATCAAGAAGTTGAAAAACTTCGTTCAATCAAAATTTCTACGCTCAGTATTTTAAAATATGGTATTACTGCGAATTATATTCAAAGTTTTTTTGCACTGGTCAGTTTACTGATTTATGGATTTTCTGAGCTGACTAATTTGCTTAAAAAAGTAGAATTTGATACTCAATTAGATTACGATACTCTGGAATCACGGTTTTTGGCATTTTCTATTCCTGTTATTCTTGGAATCGTTGTGGTTGTCATTATTGTAGGAATTCTGATTAATACCGTTCGTACGTTGATTAAATTTTTCAACTTTAAAATCAGCGAAAACAACCAGAGTTTTTCTTTTGAATACGGATTGTTCAACACCCGAAATTCAATTGTCAACAAATCAAAAGTTCAGGTGATTACAGAAACACAGAACTGGATTCAGAAGAAAATGAAAATTTCTTTTGTGAAATTTCTTCAGATTGGAAAAAATGAAGAAGATGAAAAAAAAGTTGCGGCCGTTCCCGGAATTAACAATACAGAAAAAGCAAAACTGATTTCAACAATTTGGAAAGAAAATCCTGTTTTTGAAAATGAGTTAAAACCTAATTTCAGATTAATTATCGTCCACACTTTTCAATGGATTGCTTTGCCTTTGTTTCTCGTTTTCTTTATTGAAAAAGAATTATTCATAAATTATTGGTTTTTAGCGATTGTCTACATTGTTTTAGCCGAATTATTTATTCTGATTTCTTTCAGAAATTTAAAATTGTTTTACAGCGAAAGATTCATAAGATTAAAATCAGGAATTTGGGATGTCGATAACCGAACTTTTGAGGTAGAAAAGCTTCAAACTGTGAAAATTTCTCAGTATTTTTGGCAAAGAAAAACAAACTTAGGAAGTATCACTTTTTATACCTCTGCAGGACGCTTCAAAATCGTTGCTTTAAACTTTACAAAGCTCAAAAAACTGTTGAATTACTGCATTTATAAAATAGAAACATCTAAAAAATAAATGATAATTAATTAATGATAATCGATATATCATTAATCAATTATCTCTTATCAATTATAATTATGGTCGATTGGATAAAAGCCGCAAGGTTGAGAACATTACCGCTTTCGTTAAGCGGAATTATCATGGGTTCTTTCATTGCAAAATGGAGACTTAATGAAGATGGAGGAATTTGGGATTGGAAGATCTTCGCTTTGGCACTTTTGGTGACTTTGCTGTATCAGGTTTTATCAAATTATGCCAATGATTACGGAGACGGCGTAAAAGGAACCGATGCTAAAAGAATTGGTGAAGCAGAAGCCAGAGCGGTTGCATCGGGAAGAATTACTGCACAACAGATGAAAAATGCAGTGATTTTGTTTTCTGTCTTATCTTTCGTAGCAACAGTTGCGCTTTTATATTTGGCTTTTATCCCTGAGTTTATGAATGAGTTTTATATTTTCATCGGATTAGGAGTTGCAAGTATTTTGGCAGCAATTGGTTATACGGTTGGTAAAAAACCTTACGGATATATGGGATTGGGAGATGTTTTCGTTTTTATCTTCTTTGGTTTGGTTTCGGTTTGCGGAAGTTATTTTCTGTTTACAAAAACTTTTTCTTGGGATATTCTTTTACCGGGAACGGCAATAGGAATGATGAGTATGGCAGTTTTGAATCTTAATAATATGCGAGATATTGAAAGCGACAGATTATCAGGAAAAAACAGTCTTGCTTTGAGAATAGGTTTTAGAAATGCAATGATTTACGAAATGGTTTTATTGCAACTTCCATTGATTTTGATTCTTGTGTTTTTAGGGATCAACAACTTTATTCAGATGCAAAATTATTATGTGTTTATCGTAATGATTTTATTGATTCCCGTTGCTAAATTAAGAAGAAATATAATGGCGGTAAAAGAACCAAAGCAACTCGATCCGTTTTTAAAACAGGTTGGAATTCTTACTTTAATGATGGCAGTTTTAACGGCAGTAGGTCTTAATTATTTTAGCTAAAATTTTCTGTTATGGAATCTAAAATATTTGTTCAGGCTCAGATGCTAATTAGAAAACCAATTCAAGAGGTTTTTGAAGCGTTTATTAATCCAGAAATCACCACTAATTTTTGGTTTACAAAATCTACCGGAAAGCTGGAAGAAGGTAAAACCATTATTTGGGAATGGGAAATGTACAATGCGAAATCTGAAGTAAAAGTTCTTCAGATTATTCAAAACCAATTGATAAAAACAGAGTGGGGATTATTTTCCAACAATGTAGATTATGAGTTCAAGGAAATGGAAAAAGGAACTTTAGTCATTATTAAAAGTTATGGGTATTCTGAAAAAGGAGATGAACTTTTATCTGTAATTAATGACAATACAGGAGGTTTTACAACGGTTTTAGATGGCTGCAAAGCTTACTTAGAACACGGAATTAATCTGAGATTGATTGAAGATAAATTTCCACAGAAATAAACCACAAATTGCACAAATATTTTTCACTAATAGCACAAGTAAATTTTAGTGAGATTTGTGAAAAACATTTGTGTGATCAGTGTTTAAAAAATAAATATTCAAAAATAAACTTACAATGAAAATACAATACTTAGGACAAAACTGTTTTTTGTTCACGTACAAAGACAAAACGATTCTTTGTGACCCTTTTTACAACTACAAAAAAGCAGAATCAGGATTTGATATCTCGGCTCAGAAAATCGATTATATTTTAATAACTCATGCTCATGGTGATCATATTGCTGATGTAGGAGAAGTTTTACAACATTATCCTGAAGCTACCATTATCGGTCAACCGGAAATCTGTGCTTATTTCAAAAATGCTAAAAATACGGACGATGTAAACTTAGGAGGGTCGGCAAAAATCGATGATCTTAAAATTTCTATGGTTTCGGCTCATCATACAAGTTCGTTTCCTGACGGAACTTACGGAGGTGTTCCTGTAGGATATATTTTCAGACTTCCTGAAGGTAAAAATGTGTATTTGGCTGGAGATACAGGAGTAATGGCAGATATGGAACTTTTCCCAAGATTATTCGGAAATTTAGATTTGTCAATCCTTCCAATTGGTGGTCACTATACGATGTGTGCAAGAAAAGCAGCTTTTGCGGCGTCAGAATTATTGAAAACTCCAAAAGTAATCGGATGTCATTTTGATACTTTCCCTGCAATTGAAATTAATCATGATAGTGCTGCAAAACATTTTGCAGATAAGAATGTTGAATTGGTTTTACCTAAACTCGGAGAAAGTTTCGATATATAACAAAAAAAATTAAGAGATTAAGTAATTTAAATAAAATCATCTTAATCTCTTAACTTATAAAAATAAAAAATGGCAAGCTACCTAAATCACACCGCTCAACCAATTACCTTTGCTGCGTTCCCACCCTGGAGGATTCTCAGGAGCTGGTTGTTTAGGACTTGCCGTTGCAAAGATAGGAACTTATTTTAAATTTAAAAATATTATTACAGAAAAAATCTTTAAAAATCCCTTTATTAAAGCTAAAACGCTGAAATTTAGACCAATATTTTTTAAGAAATTTTCTAAAAATTAGAATTATGACGAAAAGTCCACTTACCCTAGGAATTTTATTGTATGCCATTACAATGGCGATCTTTTTTGTAGTCTACACATTTTTTTCTGGTATCGAATATTTTGATACTACATTGAAAGTCAATGCTTTTGTTTTGCCGATCGTCTATGTTTTATTTGCGTTTTGGTCAGTAAAATCTTATTGGAATAACCATGAAATGGATTTTAAAGGAGCTTTTAAAAGAGCTTTCGTTCCAATGTTTGTAGGTGGAATTTTATCTATTGTAAGTATTTTTTCTTTCTTAAATTTCATTGATACGGATGCTAAAAAGCTGTTAAATTATCAATATGTACAGCGTCAGAAATCTGAATTGGATAAAGAATACCAGTCTGCAAAAAAGATTCTGAAGCACCAAAAAGACATTGATGAGCTGGAGCAAAAATATCAGGAAGGTCTTCAAAGATTTGATCCTGCGACGATAAAAGATAAAGATATGCTTACGGCGAGTCATTTTTCAGGATATTTTGCCGCAATTCTTATATTTTACGTAATTTTGTCTGTCTTTTTTGGAGCGTTTTTCAGAAAGAAAACAAACCATCAGGAAGCAATTAATCAAGAATAATTTTTATTAAAATTAAATGAATTTATCTATAGTAATTCCGTTACTCAACGAGGAAGAATCTCTCGAAGAGTTGTTTACAAGAATCGACAACGTTTGCAAAACCAGCAACTTATCGTATGAAGTTTGGTTTATCGATGACGGAAGTACAGATTTGTCGTGGAGCATTATTGAGAATTTAAAAGTTCAGCATCCACAAATCCACGGAATAAAATTTTCAAGAAATTACGGAAAATCTCAGGCTTTACATGCCGCTTTTGAAAGAGCACACGGTGATGTTATTATCACCATGGATGCCGATTTACAGGACTTCCCGGAAGAAATTCCTGAGCTTTACAGAATGGTGATTGAAGACAATTACGACATCGTTTCGGGTTGGAAGAAAAAGCGTTTTGATAATGTAATGACCAAAAATATCCCTTCAAAACTCTTCAACGCTGCGGCAAGAAAAGTTTCCGGAGTTTATTTGCACGACTTCAACTGTGGTCTGAAAGCTTATAAAAAACAGGTTGTAAAATCGATTGATGTGTATGGAGATATGCACCGATATATTCCCGTTTTAGCTGCCAATGCAGGTTTCAGAAGAATTACAGAAAAAGAAGTTCCGCATCAGGCAAGACCTTATGGAACATCAAAATTCGGGACTGAAAGATTCGTGCGAGGATTTTTAGATTTGGTAACACTTTGGTTTGTAAGTCGTTTTGGTGGTAGACCAATGCATTTTTTCGGAGCTGTAGGAACGATTATGTTTATTGTAGGTTTTCTTTCAGCTTTTTGGTTGGGGATTTCTAAACTAATCGACGTTGCACGAGGAATTTATGGGCATTTAATTACCAATAATCCATGGTTTTTTATTGCATTGACCATGATGTTGATGGGAACTTTGCTTTTCATCGCAGGATTCTTGGGAGAAATGATCATCAGAACCAACAGAGAGCATAAAAATTATAATATTGACGAAGTGATATAGGCTGTATGAAGTTTTATCTATTAATTCTATGTTCCTTATTTTTATCATGTTCAGAAGTGAAAGATACCGAACCGATAACTTCGCGATGGGAATTTATCAGTATAAATGAAGGTGAAAGAAGCGAAGTTGATGCTAAAATGCTGAATAATATCAACGAAGAATACGGTACTGGTACATTAGAATTTAAAGATGATCTGTCTTTTTTATCGTTAGGAAGCAAAAACAAAAATGAGGGTACTTATACTTTAAAAAATAACATTTTGGTGATGCAATATTCTAATCTGCCTGAGCCAATAAAGTTTAATTATTCTATTGTTGACAAAAAATATTTGCTTTTAAGAAATACTGATGGTAAAAAACTAACATGGCTTTATAAAAAAAGTAAATAATGAAAAAAATAGTTGTAGGAATAAGTTTACTGACTATATTTTCCTGTGGTAAAATTTCTCCAAAAGGAAATTTAGAGAAGAAAGAAATTGATGTTGAAGAATTTGTAAACCTTGATTTAGAAGGGAAATTTCGGGTATTCTATGCAAGAGGACCGAAAAACTTTGTGGAAGTAGAAACCTACCCAAACATAGCCGGAAATCTGGATATTGATGTTGATGATAAGACTTTATCCATCAAAGAAAGCCGAAAAACAAAAGGTGTCGATTTTTATAATATCACGATTTATTCAAAATATAATCTGGAGAAAATTTCAATTTCAGACTCTGTGGAAATGAATATTTCGAGTGAGATAAAAACGGATAATTTTAAATTAAATTTAAAAAATTACGCTACTTTTATGGGTTCATTGAACACAAGAAGAGCGGAAATTGATATGCAAAATAGAAGTAGAGCCAATTTTTTAGGTGAAACTAAAGATGCAGTAATAAAAATTTCAGACACGGCGAGTTTAATTGCTCCTTACTGGAAAATTGTCAATCTGAACGTAGATTCTCAAAACGGGAACTATGCGGAAGTCAACGTAAAAGATACACTGAAAGGAACTGTAAAAAATACTGCAAAATTTGTATATTATAATGATCCGATCAGAGCTTTTAAAGTTGATAGAACAACAAGAGTGGAGAATAAAAAATTGTACTAAGCTGGAAGTTGGAGGCTGGATGAGGGAAGTTAAGTAGGTTTGAAGTTTTAAAATTTATTAATTAAACATAATTGTGATGAGTTTTAAATTTGAAAAATTGAGAATTTGGCAACTATCAATGGAATTTGGGGAAAGTATTTATAAGCTGTCTTTAAATTTTCCAAAAGATGAATCTTTTAATCTTACTTCTCAAATTAGAAGAGCTTCTGATTCTATTGCATTAAATATTTCTGAAGGAAGTATTTTGCAGTCTAAATTAGAGTTTAGAAAATTTTTAGGATATTCAATACGTTCATTAGCTGAAGTAGTGACCTGTCTTTACAAAGCGAAAAATAGAAAATATATTTCTGAAGAAGAGTTTAGTAAATTATATAATGAAAGTTATAGTTTAATGAATCAGGTTATAGCTTTCAGAAATCAAATAAAAGAATAAAAAAAGGTTAGAAGCCTAAAGCAGTATGATGGAGACTTCCAGCTTCCTGCTTCAAACTTCCAACCAAAAAAACATACAAATATGACAACATTAGAAAAAGCGAAACTTTGGTTAAGTGACACCTTTGATAAAGAAACAAGAGATGCTGTTCAATTATTGATCGACAGCAATTCTCCTGATTTGGAAGACTCTTTTTATAGAGAATTAGAGTTCGGAACTGGAGGAATGAGAGGGATTATGGGTGTTGGAACCAATCGTTTAAATAAATATACGTTAGGTCAAGCAACACAGGGACTTGCAAATTATATGTTGCAGCAGTTTCAAGGTGAGGAAATTAGTGTTGCGATTGCTTATGACGTTCGTCACAATTCAAAAGAATTTGGAAAATTGGTGGCAGATGTCTTAACAGCAAACGGAATTAAAGTTTTGTTGTTTAAAAATCACAGACCAACTCCTGAATTGTCTTTCACTGTGCGTGATAAAAAATGCAACGGAGGAATTGTTTTAACGGCTTCTCATAATCCGCCAGAATACAACGGATATAAAGTATACTGGAATGACGGAGCGCAAATCGTTCCGCCACATGATGAAGCAATTATTAACGAAGTATATTCTGTAAAATTTGAAGAAATCAAATTTGAAGGAAATGATGATTTAATCGAATGGATCGGAGAAGAGCAGGATGATATTTATATCGATGCTTGCATTGAAAATTCGACCTATCAAGATATTGGAAAAGGAAATTTAAATATTGTTTTCACATCTATTCACGGCACAACTTATACAACAGTTCCACAAGCTTTGGAAAAAGCAGGATTCAAGAAAGTAGACCTTGTTAAAGAACAGATGATTCCGAGCGGAAATTTCCCGACGGTAGATTCTCCAAATCCGGAAGAACCTGCAGCCTTGGAAATGGCGATGGACCTAGCTAAAATAACTAACGCAGATATCGTTATCGGAACCGATCCTGATGGAGACAGATTGGGAATTGCTGTTAGAAATTTGGAAGGTGAAATTCAATTGTTAAATGGAAACCAATGTAATACAATTTTAACGTATTATATTTTAGATCAGTGGAAAAATCAAGGTAGAATTACCGGAAAAGAATTTATCGGTTCTACGATTGTAACTTCAGATATTTTCTTTGATATTGCTGAAAAATTTGGGGTTGACTGCAAAGTTGGATTAACAGGTTTCAAATGGATCGGAAAAATGATCCGTGATTTTGAAGGTAAGGAAAAATTTGTTTGCGGTGGTGAAGAAAGTTTTGGCTTTATGACCGGAGATTTCGTTCGTGATAAGGATTCTTGTGGAAGTATCATTTTAGCTTGTGAAATTGCAGCTTGGTGTAAAGCCAACGGAAAAACGATGTATGAATATCTGATCGAGATTTATCAGGAAACCGGGATGTATTACGAAGGTTTAATTAATATCGTTAAAAAAGGTAGAGACGGAGCAGAAGAAATTCAGAATATGATGAAAAATTTCCGTGAAAATCCTCCAAAATCATTGGCCGGTTCTTTAGTAGAAGAAGTTAAAGATTTTAAAGAGCAGACTAATTTTGTAGTTTCTCAAAATGAAAAACACGTGATGGATGATATTCCAAAATCTAATGTTTTGATTTATTACACGCAAGACGGAACAAAAGTTTGCGTAAGGCCTTCAGGAACAGAACCTAAAATTAAATTTTATGTTTCTGTAAAAGAGAGCATAACTTCAAAAGAAGATTTCGGAGATAAATTAAAATCATTGGAAGCTAAAATCAGAGTAGTTAAAACAGATTTGAAACTAGATTAATTTCCCGAGAACGACAGATGATCAAAAAAATAATAGCATTTTGCGTACTATCTGCAGCTGTAGTTTCCTGTAAAAAAGAAGCTACAGTTTCAGAAGCAAAATCGGTAAAGATTACTCAAACCGAATCCAAAGAAGATCAGTACAAGCCCATAGACACAGCCTGTTCATCCACTAATAAAACAGACGATTATATTACATCTCTTCAATGGTACCGTACCAAAATAGATAAAGAGATTTCAGAAAATAGTCCGGAACAGAATGATAGGGTATACGAAGACTATCTGAAAGTAAGAGAAAAATATACAGAATGTCTCAATGCTTTGCATACAGATATATTAGACAAATATGTTGATTATCACACAGGAGAGCCAGACACCTATAATTTGCCTGCTAATGTAAAGAAAATTGCCGCAGAGTTGAAAAAAGAAGGTCTCGAATTTCGTGTAATGGGAGAGGGGTTTACCGAAATCCATTCATTACCCGGATATTATGAGTCTGTTTTTAAAAATAAGGTAAGCCCTGATTATAATGCTTATATTTCACAAATGGCGAAAGATAACAAGGAAAATTATGCAATAAACGGTGGGTTGCAGATAACCTGGGAAGAACTGGGAGACCGACTGATTGTATGGGAAAATTTTATCAATAAATATCCTAAAAGTCCATTGATCAAATCGGTAACAGATAATTATTATAGTTATTTGTCGGATTATCTTCTTGGAATGGACAGCAGTCAGGTTTATAACAGCGAAGAAAGAAAAATTTTTGATGACATAAGGCAAGAATACAACCGAATCATCAAAATGTATCCGAACTCTAAGACCGCAAAAAAAACTAAAGAGTTAATAGCAGCTTATGATGCTCATATTCCTGAAGATCAGATAGGTGAGAAAATAAATTTAAGAAGATAAGATAATATTAGTAAATTTTAAATAAGAATAAAAGTGAAAGTTTCAAAATTAGCAGCGAACCTCATTGGTTCTGAAATTGTAAAAATTGGTAACGAGGTAAATGATTTAAAGGCGAAAGGTGCAGAAATTGCCAACCTTACGATTGGTGATTTGAATTCTAATCTTTATCCTATTCCTGCAGAATTGAAAGAAGAAATTCAGAAAGCATATCAGAATAACTTAACCAATTATCCGCCTGCAAACGGATTATTATCATTAAGAACTGAAGTTTCTAAAGACTTGAAAATAAGATGGAATTTAGAATATTCAGCAAATGATATTTTGATTACAGCAGGTTCAAGACCTTTGATTTATGCAGTGTATAAAACAATCGTTGACGAAGGAGATAAAGTAATTTATCCTACACCGTCTTGGAACAACAATCATTACGCTTATCTTACTTCTGCAGATGCTGTTGAAGTAAAAACTACTCAGAAAAACAATTTCTTACCAACTGCTGAAGATTTGAAACCTCACTTGAGCGGAGCTGTTCTTTTAGCGCTTTGTTCACCGTTAAATCCTACAGGAACCATGTTTACAGAAGCTCAGTTAAGAGAAATCTGTGAAATGATCTTGGAAGAAAATGCAAAAAGAGGAGCAGACGAAAAGCCGTTATATTTAATGTACGATCAGATTTATTCTAATCTTACTTTTGGAGCAAAACACGTAGATCCGGTTTCTCTTTTCCCTGAAATGAGAGACTTTACCATTTATATTGATGGTATTTCTAAATGTCTTGCCGCAACAGGAGTTCGTGTAGGATGGGGATTCGGGCCGTCTCACATCATAGATAAAATGAAAGCTTTGTTGACTCACGTTGGAGCTTGGGCGCCAAAGCCAGAGCAGGAAGCAACTGCAAAATATTTCCAAAATTCAGAGAATGTAAATACATTTATTACTGATTTTAAAGGGAAACTGGAAGCTAGCTTAAAAGTTCTTCATAACGGAATCCAGAATTTAAAAACCAATGGTTTAGCAGTTGATAGCATCGAACCGATGGGAGCGATGTATCTTACCATTAAATTAGATTACATTGGAAAAACAAAACCAGACGGAATCGTAATCGGAAATTCTTCTGATTTGGTTTTCTATTTAATCAATGAAGCGGGAGTTGCTTTAGTTCCTTTCTCTGCTTTTGGTGAAGAAAAATCTGAGCCGTGGTTCAGAGCTTCTGTAGGAGGTTTAGATATCAAAGAAATCGAGCTGATGATGCCGAAACTGGAGAATGCTTTAAATAATTTAAAATAGTTTAAAAATTTTTTCTAAATTTATATCAAGTTGATTCTTAATTTTAAGAATCAACTTTTTTATTATAAATACTTAATAACTGTAACACAAATGGATAATGAAAAAAAAGAATCCAACCAGAATGAGTTGGAACAAAATCAGCCACAGCAAGACAATAATTCGCCTTCTGATGACTTTTCAGAGCAGCGAAATTCTGAATCAGAAAATATAATTACTGAAAATTCTACAAATGAGATTCAGGAAAAACCCATAGAAAATCAACCTAAAGAAAGCTTGCCCGTAACCGAAAAAAAGAAAAAGAACGGTTATAAAATTGCATTTTTCAGTTTGGGAGGGATCATTCTTTTAGGCGGAGCTTCTTATTTTGGATATCAATACTACAAAAATCATCAGGTTGAACCTATCGTTGAAAATGTCTGCTTAGATGCCGATACCAAAATTTACGATGCTTATAAAGATGCTGTCGTAATGGTAAAACACAGATATGCTTTTGTTGCAAAAATTAAAGGAAAAGAAGTTCAGCTGAATATTCCTGAAGCTTCAGAAGAAACACTTTTTGGAACTGCATTTTTTGTTGACAAAAAAGGAAATATGATCTCAAACAGTCATGTTTTGCAACCTTGGAATTCTCCGGAAAATATTGATAAAATAAATACTGATGCAGCCAACATCCGAAGAAAAATTGCTTCGATTCTTACCACTGATATTTCGGAAGACGGTTACGAAACCTTTATTGCATCCAATTGGGGAAATGCATCTTCAGAATATAATGAAGAAGGCAGCTATCATGAAGGAGACGGTGAAGAAGGAGGAGGCGAAGAGTTTATAAATTCAAATGATGTCGCTGTAGATTCTACTACAACTTCTGATGATATTGCAGCCTCAATTCCTCAGAAAGATTATGTTTCAGAAGACGAAATCGAAGTTTATATGAAAACTGTAGATATTTCTGTCGCTTTACATAATTCTGCTGAACTATGGTTGCC